>DAII01000121.1 GCA_002496065.1 Methanobrevibacter sp. UBA586 | reverse complement strand
ATAATGTTACTCCGCGGGACAAAATCGATAGTTACAATTAACTCAAAGTATTATATAAAGTTAACCAAAAGTACTATTAATCATGTCAATACAAAATTTATTTTATGAAGAATAAATTGATTATCTCAAATGTCAATGATTATGACATAGAAAAGCATCCAAACATAAAAGGTGTTCAAATAATCGAAGGGAAAAACAATTTCCCCATTAGCTGGTTAAATCAACAGGGATATTGCGAATATCAGATATATCTCCAGTACTTCAAAGACATAAAAGTAGGTCCTACAAGTGCAATGAGACAGGGAACAAATGTCCACAACGACCTTGAAAATGAATTCNNAATTCAAAAAAACCGCTGAGGTAGCTAGCTTCGACGAGGTGCTCTCAGTTTCAAAGGAAACCTCAACTGTCTCAAGAGAAGTCTTTGTAATATCACCTGAAAATGGAATTAGAGGCTTTATCGACGAGATACAGATGACCCCAACAGAATTCATCATCATCGATGACAAGCCAGGAACCACACCATACAACTCCACAATAAACCAAGTAAGAGCATACTGTCTGGCCTTCAAGGAACTAATCGGTGACGATACAAGAACAGGTNNGAGAGGAACAGACAACATCTTCTGGAGTGAAGAATTCAGTGAAGACGTTGAAAAGTCAATAAAATACGTTCTAAACAGAATGGAAGGACTGTTTAACGGAACAAAACCATTCATTCCAACAAAAAATAAAAATAAATGCAGAAGCTGCAGATACCAAAGTTACTGCGAGCATTCATAAAAAAAATAGAAGAATTAATAGTAATTTGGGATTTCAACAACTGTTGTGTTTGTAATTGAATCCAAAATTCTATCATCCTTTTTTAAGAGTTTTCCAATACCCCAATCAAAAATGATTGGAATCCAATAAATTTTACTTAAATTACGGGCAAAGGCCTGTGCCCAAGTAATTCTATAATCCCTAATGTCACGTACTTCCAAATACATTAGAGCCTTACCAACAGTGGATCCTTTAATCTTTTCACATATGGTGAAGTAAACCATAATCAAAACAGGCACCACATAAGGGAAAAATCCATAAATATCAAATACAACATATGGGCTTAGGAACAGGGACAGAATGTAGGATATTATCCACATGAATGAGGATACTACAAAGAAATCCGCAATATAAGCCACTACTCTTTTTGAAAATAAAGACATGATACCACCTTTAATTAACATACCCTAGGAACCGGATCGGCGATAGGAGCTTCCAATATTCTTTCTCCACCAATAGGAGTTTCCACAAGAACATAATTTCCTTCAATTACCTCTCCAATGATAGCTGCATTTTCACCATATTTTTCAGTTCTGATAGCTGCAAGAACTTCTTCAGCCTTGTCGGCCTTTACACCCATTATAACCTTACCTTCATTGGCCACTTCAAACGGATCGATTCCAAGCATTTCAGATGCAGCCCTTACCTCTTCTCTTATTGGAATGGCATTCTGTTCAAGAAGTATTCCGACATTGGATTTAGATGCCATCTCATTGATTGCGTTTGCAAACCCTCCACGGGTAGGGTCCTTCATTGCTGTAACTCCACCAACATCTAAGGCCTTCTTGATTACATTCCACATAGGAGCCACATCGGACTTTAAGTCAGTTTCAAAACCGAAACCTTCCCTAAAAGACATTAGACTGATACCGTGATCTCCAAGGGTTCCTGTAACGATAATCTTATCTCCTACCTCCAAGGTAGAATCTCTTACGATTTCGCCCTTTTTAGCTACACCAATTCCTGTTGTAACCATTACAATACCATTGAGACTTGCTTTGTCTACAACCTTGGTATCTCCAGAGACCACTGCAACATCAACTTCACTGCAGGCCTCATCAAGGGACTTGATTATCCTGTCCAAATCGTCTATAGGGAAACCTTCCTGCATAATAATAGCGTTAGTAATAGCCAATGGCCTTGCTCCCATAACAGCTACGTCGTTGATAGTCCCTGAAGCTGAAATTCTACCAATATCTCCACCAGGGAAAAATAAAGGATCAATTGTATGACCGTCTGTGGTTATAACAATCTCATAATCGCCTAATGGAATTGTGGCACCATCATCTAAGTCATCTAAGCTTACTCCTCCGTTTACACTCTTTTTTGTAATGTTGTCGAGGACTGTCTTAGATATTAAATTAGCCATTACTTCTCCACCGGCACCGTGATTCATACTAATTTTATTATCTGACATTCTATCTCCTAAATAAATTTAAAATTATAATAAAGTAATATATGTCTTACAAAGTATATAATAATAATTATTTGTTAAAAAAAGTTGAANNAAAATAGAAAAAAAAGTAAAAAAAAGAAATTAAAGAAATTATTCTTTAATTAAAACACCGTTAACTACTCCATCCTGACCAGGTCTGGATGTTACTTTAGCATTACCTTCAGAGGTTTCTACAATTGCCCCTTTGGTAATGATGTTCCTTCTTACGTAGTTAGGGTTTGCGGTGTTTTCGATTACACCAATAATGTCTAGAACTTGGGTTTTGTTGTCTTCAGGATTGGTTACGTTGATTTTGTTGGTTGTAGCTAATCTGAGTTTTTCGTTTCCACCACGAGTTCTGATTTTTCTTAATCTTTTTTCGTCTAATCTAGTTTCAGCTGGTTCTCTACCTAATTGTGATTTCCTTTTCCCACGGTTTGCTTTGTTTCTAGCACCAGATGGACTTCTTGTTGATTTTCCTTGAGAAATTGCCATTATTTCACCAAATAAATATAAAATTTTATTAATAAATAAGTAATCGCAATCAATAAGACGCTTTCGTTTAAATTATCTGACAAGAAAAATGATAATTTAAATCTTTGAGAGCAATAAAGCATCTTAAAGAATAATGATAATAAAATATTACTTCATTCTAATATATATACTTTTATTTAAAAAAAGGCATCAAGACTTTGCTGAAACTCTCCACAGGCCAAATCCTCAAGATCGCTTTTGGAATATCCTAAAGGTCCCATGATTCTGGCAACTGCAGGAATTAACTGGTTGTTGATGTAGTAGTCTCTATCGTATTCTAATCCCTCACTGTACTCATAAGGAACTGCCTTCTGGCTGATAGGGCCTTTTCCCTTAACAATAATGTACTGGATGATTGTTCCTTTGGTAACTCTGATTCCATGCTCCTCAATCTGGCGAGCAGCTACTACATGTGGCCCTACCTGCTTATAGTCATCGAGACGCTTTGTAATCTGGGTGTGAATGATGAGCTCCTCCCTGTCAACGTTTCCTGACTTGAGTCTTTTTAGAACCTTCTTAACCTCTTCGATTGCCTTTTGAGTGTTACCTTCATTGAGAATAGCCATCAAAACATTTTCCTGAGTTTTCTTAACAATCGGAGCCCAATCCCTTCTGACCAATTCCAGACCTTTAGCTATAATCTCTCCTTCTTCAATAACAGCATATCTCTTTTTGCTTACAAAGAAACCTCTCCTGTAAAACCCCTCATATTCCAGTTCCATGCTTTCAGGAAGGTTGGAGTTAATATGGTCAATGAATACCTGAGCCTGAGCCTTTATTTCCTGCTCCAATTCCAATTGCTTAATGTCTTCTTTAATATTTTCATTCAATAAAAGCACCTAATAATTAATATTGATGTGATTATATAAAACAATTTTCAATTTTAAGCTAAAACAAAATTTTTAAATATTTTTATGGATAGATTATAGAAACAATGAAAAAGACAGACAAAGCAAGTGAAAGTGTTGTATTTTTCGATGTAGACGACACTTTACTTGATACATCTAAATTTGCAGAAACCGCTAGAAAAGCAGCTATTGAGGTTATGGTTGGTAACGGACTTCCTCTTAAGGAGGACATCGCTTATTCTACATTAAAAACCGTTATAAAAGAAAAGGGATCAAATTATGACAAGCACTTTAACGTACTTACCAAGGCCCTTCTAGGAGAGGAGGATCCTATGCTTGTTGCACTTGGTATGGTAACCTACCACAACATCAAATTTTCCCTTCTAAGACCCTTTCCAAAGACAATCGATACCCTAATTTACCTTAAAAGTCAAGGATACAAACTGGGAGTAATCTCAAACGGAATTACCATAAAACAGTGGGAAAAGCTTGTAAGGCTAAACATCTATCAGTTTTTCGATGAGGTAATCACCTCTGAGGAAGTTGGATTTTCCAAACCAAGTACCGAAATCTATGAAGAGGCCTTAAGAAGAATGAAGGCTGACCCTGACAAGAGTGTAATGATTGGTAACAAATTTTTGGAAGATGCATTAGGTGCCGTTGAATCTGGTTTAAGTGCAATTCTTGTAAATTCAAATGTAACCAAAGCTGAAAGATTAAGAATAAAAAAAGAAAATTTAGATATAAAAATTGTTGAAAATATTGGAGATATTAACACAATCTTATAAATCTAATTCTAATGTTACAGGGCAATGATCTGAGCCCATTACTGTATCCTCAATTGTAGCTGAGGATATTTTACTTTTTAAATCTTTGCTTACAAAGAAATAATCCAATCTCCATCCTATTCCTTTTTCTCTTCCATGGTATCTATAGCTCCACCAGGAGTACTTTTCCTCTTTAGGATGAAGATATCTGAATGTGTCCACAAAACCTAAATCAAGGAATTCTGAAAGCCAGTTCCTTTCTGCAGGTAAAAATCCTGAACTTTTATTGTTTTTATCTGGATTTTTAAGGTCAATAGCTTCATGGGCGATGTTAACATCTCCTGCAATCACTATGCTTTTTCCTGAATCCTTCAAGTCAAGGACATAGTTTGTAAGGGTGTTACAGAACTCTATTTTCTTGTCAATCTTTGCTCCCTTCTCTCCGCTGTTTGGAAAGTATATGTTAAGAAGTGTAAAGTTTTCAAAGTCAGACCTTAAAAC
>DAII01000050.1 GCA_002496065.1 Methanobrevibacter sp. UBA586 | reverse complement strand
GGATATAGGAGGAAAAAAATTGCATATACCTGATGGATTTATACCACTTTGGCAATGTGCCATATATTATATTATTTTAATCATAGCTCTCTACTTCTCAGGAAGATGGGCTAAAAAGAACCTCGATGAAAAAAGAGTTCCTCTTCTTGCAGTATTAGCTGCAGGCATTTTTGCTATAATGTCTATGAATATGCCAATCCCATTTGGAACAAGTGGACATATGGTTGGAGGAGCATTAGTAGCTATCATATTCTTTGCACCTGAAGCAGCAGTACTTGTATTTACAGTCGTACTAATTATTCAAGCACTTCTTTTTGGAGATGGAGGAATTACAGTACTTGGTGCAAATGTATTGAATATGGGAATTATTGGTGGAGCTGTTGGATTGTATACATTCAAAGGACTCAGAAAGTTTATTGGAGAATATCCTGCGATTGGAGTAGGAGCTTGGTTAGCTACACTTATATCAGCACTTGCATGTGCCCTTGAAATGGCAGCAGCCGGAACCTTCCCACTTGTAGCAGGAGTTGGATCAATGGTTTTATACCATGCATTTATTGGAATAATCGAAGCAGTTTTATCAATAATTGTTATTGCAGCTATCCAAAAATTCAGACCTGACTTATTAGAATGGAATAAAAACAAAATAGAAGGAGCTGAATAGAAAATGGAGAAAAATAATATTTATTTAATTGTTATTGCAATTATAATTTGTATAGTTTTAGGATGTTTGTCCCCATTTATAGCATCTGGAAACCCAGATGGACTTGAAAAATCAGCCGAAGACGCAGGTGTCGGAGAGACAGAAGCTGTTTTGGAATCCCCATTCCCAGACTACACCTTTGAAAGTTTAGGAATTGGTGGAGAAGTTCTAGTTCTTATTGGTGGTGCAATTCTAACACTTATAGTTGGATTCGGTATTGGAGCAATCCTAAANNAAAAAAAGAAAAAGTTAACTTAACTTTTTCTTAAATTTTATAATTTTAAATAATAATTTATACTACTTTTTACATACTTTTATTAGAATAACGTTAAAGAGGAATATTTTTGGCCAATATAACAAAAGCCCTTGATTTAGATGAGTTAGCATCTGGAGACCGTCCAATTCATAGATTAGAAGGAAGATTGAAACTTGTATCGTTGCTTATAATTATCGTATATTGCGTATTTGCATCCGAACTTATTGTACCCATAATTCTTGAAATCTACCTGCTTGTAATATTGTATTTCTCAAAGCTATCATTTAAAAACGCATTTAAAAGAATATTATTATTGCTTCCATTTGGTGGGATGATTATAATATTCCAACCTTTTTTACATCCAGGAAATGTATTGTGGAGTTATTCATGGATACAGATTACTGATGAGGGGTTGAACTTTGGAATTCTTTTATTTGCAAGATTGATTGTTTCCCTAACAGCTATTGTAATATTATCCTCAACAAGTCCAATGCAACAGATTGTAGCATCATTCAGACAGCTTAAAATGCCTAAAGAACTAGCAATGATTATTAGTATAATGGTCAGGTTTCTTTTCGTCTTTATTGATGAATTGGAAACAATTAGAAAAGCTCAAAAATCAAGAAACTTTGATATACACTCCAAATTAACCCCTTACAAATGGAGACTGAAACAGGTTGGATATACGGTAGCCATGATGTTTTTAAAATCATATGAACAGGGGGAGAGAACCTATCAAAGTATGGCCAGTAGAGGATTTAGTGAAGAGTCTGATTTGTTTAATGAAAATAAGCCATTGGAGAGAAATGACTATATTTATATAGCTTCACTGATATCACTATTAACTGTTTTAACCATACTAATTTTTATATTCCCTGAAAATTTAGGTTATTTTGGACAAAACTTAGCATTAAAATAAAAGGTAATTAAAATGGATAATGTCGTGCTTAAAACCAATGATTTAAATTACATATACCATGATGGAGCCCATGCTCTTAAGGATATCAATATTAAAATAATGAAAGGAGAGAAAGTGGCCATTATGGGGCCTAATGGTGCTGGGAAATCAACACTTTTCTTACATTTCAATGGTTTAAATGAACCTACAAGTGGAAATATTGAAATTGATGGTAAAAAAATGGTTTATGACAAAAAGGAGCTACTTGAAATAAGACAAAAAGTAGGTATTGTATTCCAAAATCCTAACGACCAGCTTTTTGCACCAAGCGTAAAGGAAGATGTTGCTTTTGGTCCAATGAATCTTGGCTTGACTCTTGAAGAAGTGGAACAGAGAACCAAAGAGGCATTGGATCTTGTTGAAATGGGTTTTGCAGAAAACAAACCACCACACCACTTAAGTGGAGGTCAACAAAAAAGAGTGGCCATCGCAGGAATAATAGCTATGAAACCTGACATAATGATTTTGGATGAACCAACTGCAGGCCTTGATCCCCATGGTGTAGATCAGGTGTTGAAAATATTAAACAAACTAAATGAGGATGGAATGACCATCGCAATATCATCACACGACGTCGAAATGATCAATGACTTTGCAGACAGAATATTTGTTTTGAAAGAAGGAGAGATTATAGGAGATGGAACTCCAGATGAAATATTTGCAGACCACGACCTTCTTGAAACCGCCAATTTAAAGCCTCCAAAAACAGCTGAGCTATTGAAAATGCTTAAAGAAAATGGCCTTGATGTTGATATAAATAAAATAAAAATAAGGGATTGCTGTAATGAAATATTACAGGCCAAAAAGAATTAACTTCTTTTTAATTTCTTTTTTAGTTTTTTGATAAATTCAAATTCCTGTTCATAGTCCACAGTATTTCCATACCCACAATTTGGACAATGAACGGTAGAGTTACAATGTTTTCCACAACTGGTGCATCCCCTGTTTGGAACTTCATTTTCATCAAATTCGAATCCACACATTCTACATTGCATAAATATCTATTCTATTTCTATGTTTTTTGCCTCTTCCTTACGAAGGCAAACTGAATAACCTTTAATCTTAAACTTAACAGGATCACCCAATGGAGCTACCTTTTCTATTTTAATTTTAGATCCCTTCACAAAACCCATACCGAGCAAATGTCTTCTTAAATCTGTATCACCATCATGATTCAATGCCTTGATGGTTACTTCTTCTCCTGGTTTTGCATCTAATAATGTTTTTGTTGCCATTTTAATAAACCTCTAAGTTTAGGTTTGCCTAAATTAAAGTTTAGGTTAAACTAAATTCTAAAATATAGTCTATAACNNATAAAAAGACATATATAAAGATTTCTAAATCAATTTAAAAAAATAAAAAAGAATTGTAGCCTGTTTTACTAGGCAAATCCTAAAAACAGTCCTATATTATAAGCTATAAATGAAACTATGTATGCAGTGATAGTAGTGATTAATACCATTACAATAGGCCATTTCCAAGTATTTGTTTCCTGTCTGATTGCAGCTAAAGTTGCAAAACATGGCACATACAACAGTACGAAAATCATAAATACAAATGCTGTCAATGGAGTAAATGTGCTGTGAATTGCAGCAGTAATACCAATTCCTCCTTCGGCCACACCGAAAATCGAACTTAAAGTACTTACAACAACTTCCTTAGCCACTACACCGAAAAGAAGTGCAACAGAAGCCTGCCACTCTCCGAATCCCAAAGGAGNNCAAAAATCGGAGAGATTATAGTACCTATTTGACCCATAACACTTTCCTGAGCCCCATATTCAACACCTACAGGAACACTTCCAAGAATCCAAATGATAATTGAAGCCGCCAGAATAATTGTACCTGCCTTTTTAAGGAAACCTTTGGTCTTTTCCCAGGTATGCAACAATACACCTTTTATAGAAGGAACCTTATATGTAGGAAGTTCCATTACAAAAGGAGAGGACATTCCCTTAAATATAGTTCTTTTAAGAACAGCTGCAACAAGAATAGCCACACCAATACCAATCAGATACATTGCAAACAACACCTGTCCCTGATATGCAGTAAAGAAAGCTGCAATAAACAGAGTATATACCGGCAATCTTGCAGTACAGGACATGAACGGCAAAATCATCATTGTCAAAAGACGATCTGACTCATTTTCCATGGTCCTAGTAGCCATTACTCCTGGAACACCACATCCAAATCCTAAAATCATAGGAATGAATGCCTTTCCATGAAGTCCTACCAGCTTATGCATGATTCTATCCATAACAAATGCTGCCCTTGCAAGGTAACCACTGTCCTCAAGAATACTGATTACCAAAAACATCAGTGCAATCTGTGGAACAAAGGTGATTACTCCACCTACCCCACCGATAATACCATCAACTAAAAATGAGGATAGGAACGAATCACCCAGCCATGCTTCAATTTGGAAACCTATAAAGNNNGAAAACACTATTTGAAACATCAGATATAGAATAATTAAAAAAATTGGAATTCCCAAAATTCTATTTGTTACAATATTATCTATCTTATCTGTAATACTTGGTTTTTCAACATCCGGTTTGGAAACTGCTTCCTTAACAAGTCCATCAATAAATGCATAACGAGCATTGGCTATTATCTCTTCACCGTCTTCATTAAAAATATCATACAAGTGATTGTCGACTTTTTTAACCTCATTCATTATTTGTGGACCATATTTGGATTTTTTAACCTTGTCAACAACAATTTCATCATTTTCAAGTAATTTAATAGCTGTCCATATTGATGGAACATCCATTAAAACATCATCTTTTTCAATAATATCTTGAATTTCACCTAAATGCTCCCTTAATTCATCACCATAAACCAATTTATTACTTGAGTGGATGGTATGATTTGCCTGTTTTATTGTTGTTTTTAAAAGTTCGTCGAAACCCTCTTCTTTTTTCGCATTAATCTCAATAACAGGAAAACCTAATAATTCACTCATTTCCTTAATTTTGATATAATGCTCTTTTCTTTTTGCAAAATCATTCATATTAAGAGCTAATATTAAATTAGCATCTAATTCCATCATTTGTACAGTCAAATACAGGTTTCTTTCAAGGTTAGCGGCATCCACAACATTAATTATAACATCAGAATTGTCATCTACAATAAAATCTCTTGAAACAATTTCCTCAATAGAATGAGCACTTAAGGAATAATTACCTGGTAAATCTATAATATCAAACATGACATTATCATATTCAAAATGTCCCTCTGCCCTTTCAACAGTTTTTCCAGGCCAATTACCCACATGTTGATGCATTCCGGTCAGATGGTTGAAAACGGTTGTTTTTCCAACGTTAGGATTTCCAGCTAGTCCAACAATCAACTCTCTCATCAATCTATTCTCCATAATAATTATTAGGATAACCTAAAAGTCAATATATTATTATTAGATATTTTTACTATATAAAAGAATATGAAAACTGATGGGATTGATATTAATGCCCATCATTCATTTGGGAGTTTTACCTCCCCTTATGCTACTTTTACTACGCATATTATCACCTTATTGTAAATATCAAATTCAACTACAGATTACATGATAAATTTAGGATAACCTAAATATACCCTAATATTGGGTTTTACCATATATAAATATTTAGGTATACCTAAAAAATTATAGGTAATATATAAATAACATAAATAGATATAAAATAATCACATTATGAAAAATAATAATTTATAAGTATTAAGTAAACCAAAATATAAGATGAATTTAATTTACAGTCACAAAATACTGTGAGGTGAAATGAATGGAAAAATCTAATTTAATTATTTCTATTATTGTTGTAGTATGTATTGCTGCAGGTGTAGCAGCATATGGGTTAACTAATAGTGATAATGCTATTTTTTCTGACTTAGCAGGTGTAGATTCCGGCAGTAGCGGGGGAGATGGATTAAATAAAAC
>DAII01000063.1:18427-18599 GCA_002496065.1 Methanobrevibacter sp. UBA586 | reverse complement strand
AAAACATAATTAATCTTAAATTATATTTGTAAAAAATACCTTAAAAATATTACCTAAATTGAAACTCCGGTTAAAACCAAGACCACATGAGCAATTATAACTGATCCAAGATAGGTTCCTGTAATTACACAAACTGTTACGATAACACTTCTCCAACCCATTTTCTTGAACT
>DAII01000063.1:17158-18366 GCA_002496065.1 Methanobrevibacter sp. UBA586 | reverse complement strand
GGTAGATGAAGTAGGCATGAAAGGCAATGATAAAATCAAACCCAACATGGATATGTAAACGATTGAGGAGATGTTTAAAGGAACATATCTTTCAAGCAACATTCCAATAAGAGTTATGAAAGACAAGATTAACATCCCTACCATGGATTCTCCAATGGGATGCTGATAGCCAATATAATTTCCAATTACAGTANNGATTACTGAAAATATCAATAATAAAAGAATCCAATTTCTAATACCATTTATTGAAACTGATTCTGACTCATCAATAAAATCCATCTAATTTTCCTCCCCATTTTTGGATTGTTTGGTATTTCTACCAATCTTCGGTTCTAAAATTTCATATAATTTTTGTGTAAGTGGAATTGCAATGAATATACATACATATATACCTATACAAAATGATACCAGATTACTGAACCCTGAAAATGCCTCTATATTAGTGGAAATATCTGGAAACATCGCAATTAAAGGTGCCAATGCCGCTGCATTCATACTTGCACTTCCCACACCACTTGCCATAGCAAATGCATATGGATGGAAAGGCAATATTGAAACTGCAAAACTGGATAGGAAACTGATGTATAAAGTTCCAATAACAGTACCTATAATGAAAACTGTCAATACTCCCNNAATTTGTCAATAACAACTGCAACATTCGGTTCCCTTCCTATAGAATTAGTCATACCGATTGCTTCTCTCTTAAATCCTAATAAAAGAGCAACAGGCAATGCTAAAAATATAGTTCCTAAGTTTCCTGCTTCCTGAAGAATTAATGCAGGTCCCACTTCAAACAATACTCCTATTGACTGACCACTTGAGATAGCTACTTTACAAAGCAAGGGACCGATGAAGAGAAGCATTACTCCCTCTGCAATCCTTGCCTGATTTCTTTGAATGAACTTGGCATGTTTGAACAGATATAAAAACAAACCTCCTAACATCGCCCATAAAAGAGGCATTGCAGTCAATTCTATGTTATCAGTAATAGGTATTTTGAGAGGACCAATAAATTCAGCAAAAATAACCAAAGCCAATACTGTAATATGTAGCCTATATGATTTCCATGGCTTCTTTTTTAAAATAGTTTTGTCAGTCTTATGTCTAAACCTATTAGGTTCTTCAACATTATCAGGTTTATTGTCACTAATAATATTCCACTCCCAAAGTAAATATAATATTGAATTTAAGTTATAAACTATATAAAA
>DAII01000063.1:13317-17069 GCA_002496065.1 Methanobrevibacter sp. UBA586 | reverse complement strand
TTAGATTAATCTAAATTCATTCTGCAAAGTGGCTTTGAAAGATGCCTTCTTGCAGAAACCGGAGTCTCATAATATCTGCCATTATCAAGATTTCTGGAAATCTTAACCTCCACCTTTTCAGAATCNNACTGCCTGCAGATGTCATTCGCTTGCCACATTTACAAATAGGATTTTCATATCTGACATCATTTAGTTTTAGCACCTGAAACTTCTCGATATTGAATGTCATGCCCTCATTTACTCCTCCGTAGAGTTTTAATACATCCCCTTTTCTCAGCTGTTCAATGTATTTTCTAAATCCTTTTGTAGGTTCATATGCACCGCATTCAATAGAACCACTTTCATCTTCAATATGGAAGAACATATGACCTCCACTGATGATTTTAGGTTCACTTGCTACAGTCCCTGTGACTTCATAACACCCAAACTTTTTCAAATCTGAGATTGAATCGGCCTTTTGAATGTGCATGTCCGTATGTTGATTGGTTTTATAAATCTGACAATCTACAATGTCTTCCCCAACAGAAACCAATTTGAATGCTCTTTCAAGAGCATCAACCGTATTTGATCTGATTCCATAGAGAACAGGACATGGAGTTTTAGGTTCGATGGCTATGTATCCTTCGTTGTAGTCAATATTTTCAAAAGTATCTGGAAATGTTTCCTCATCCATTTTATAGACTGATTCATAATCAATTTTTCTTTTGGTTCCATATTTTGATTTGTCCCTGTATGCCAAAAGCTCATAGGTGAAATCTTCCAGAGGAAGTGCAATAGCTGCAAGTGATCCAATTATTCCCCTGCCCTTTTTGAACTTGTGAAGTTCTGCATTGATTTTATTTCCAAACTCTTCAGCCTCCTCAATTGTAATGATGTCATAAATTGCCCTGAATGCATAATCCACCATCTCAGAAGTTATTTCACCGTCATAGAAAACAACACCAGGGTTTGTATTTTCACAATCAAACATTGAAAGTTCTGAAACATTCCTTAAAATAATCTCCTTAGCAAGTTCAATGTCCTCACCTAAAGGAATTTTAAATGAAACTCCACCATTCCCCCTTGTTTTATAGCGAGCAAATGGATTAAGCCTAATAAGGCGAGGATATCCGACCACTTTAATATTGTTTTCCTTTAGCTGATTGAGGATTTGGCTTACCAAAAATGTTGTGCACATCCCATCTGGAGAGTCAGTATCATCAATTCCGACATATAAAAAATTAATTAAAATCACCTTGTTTAATAAATATGAAAGTTAAATATAAAAAATATTTAGTATTATAATTACATAAATTCTTAAAAGAGGCTTTTACAATGCGACATAGAAATAATATGAATTCTGAAATAGAAAATTTTTTAAAATCAGAGGGGTTTGAAACTTCAGATATTTATGATCATGGTGCATTTGATATTGTAGCTCGTAAAAATCTTTTAATTTTACTTGTAAAGACATTTAATAATATTGATGGAGTAAATAAAACCAATTCTGAAGAAATGAAGCAATTGGCAAGCATATTTTTGGCATCCCCTTTAATAATTGGTGAAAAATCCAGAAATGGAAAATTAGAAGATGGAGNNATATGATATTCCAACAATTACACTAAACACATTCAAACATATGATTCTATATGGAGAATATCCTGAAATAATAGCTGACAGGGGAGGATACTTTGTTAAAATCAATGGTGATGTGTTGAAAGAATACAGAAATAATCATTCATTATCTTTAAAAGATTTAGCTAATTTAGCTCATGTATCAAGAGCAACCATGTACAAATATGAAAACGAAATGGTGAAGGTCAATACAGAAACCGCAATGATACTTGAAGAGATATTAGATGAAAAAATTACTGTAGACATAAATCCTTTAAAACCTGCCGAAAGCAGTGAAAACCTAAAATACAGTGATGATGAAAATACAAGAATCCTATCTAAATTGGGCTATGGTGTAATCTCAACAAATAAGAGCCCGTTTGATGCGGCTGCAAGAACTGAAAATAAAGATTCAGCTCCTTTAATAGCAAATATTGAGAAAAATAGAACTCAAAAAACCTTGGAAAAAATGGCCATTCCATTGAAGGATTTATCATTGATTACATCCTCAGACTCCGTTTTTATAGTAGATAATGAAAAAATAAGTGAATTGATTGGAGAAATTCCTGTTATCAAATCCTGGGAGTTAAACGAGTTTGAAAATTCACAGGACTTGTTGAAATTAATCAAAGAAAGAAAAGACAATTAGGTGTTAGAATGGTAGAAAACTTAAAAATTGACGGACTAAAGGAATATCCTATAAAGTGGGTTTGTAATTTCAGAGGACAGAAAGCTATCGGAATTTGCGGATACAGTCAGAAAATAGCAATGTTTGCAGCAGATGAAAGGGTGGCTGGAATCATAGAAGATATTGTAATCGGAACAGATCCTGATGCTGAAGGATATGGATGTGAAGAACAGGACAGATGCTGTAATTTTGATTGCGAATACTGTAAAATTGATGAAAAGAANNAACCATCAAATAAAAATGTTAAAGACTTAAAAGAAGGATTAAAAAGTCTTAATTTAGAATTAAAATCATTGAAATATGTTCCTTTTGACAAATATGAAGTAATTGATTGTGATAAATAAATACAATCNNNNAATTATCCTTATTTTAAAAATTACAATTCCCTTAATATTGTAAAATCATCCTTAACTTCTTTTTCATTAGAAACCCCTATAGTTATCATGTCGGCCAATCCATAGGATTTGATAAACTCAAAGGCTTCTGTTGGAGTTAGAATACCTGCAGCCAATGTACGTGTAGCTATTATTTTTTTATTTAACTTATATATTTTTTCTCTAAATTCTTCACGTTCTTCTTCCAAAAAGGACGGAATGTCCATCATATAAGCCAATTTATTTAATGGAATCATGTAAAAGTCAAACAAGTCCAAATCCATATTCTGTGAAATTTTATCTGTGGTTCTGTTTGGAAATGCTGTGGAAATTCCAGACAATGAATTTGTCTCATTAATGGCCTCCAATATCTCCCTATTCAAATTCCAGTCATAACCGTCTGTTATGAACTCGTCGATAAGCATTATTGGAGTGTTGTATTTTGAAAACAGTTCAATATCGTCCTCCCAATCCACTTCCTTAGCAACATCATAGTTTGGATTCATATAGTCCACTTCAGATTTTCCGATTGTAGCTATGACATCCATTTCACAACCATTTTCCAATGCCAAATCGAATCCCTCAATAAGTGCATCGTCATTGACAAGGTTGATTGCCCTTACACCCTGATCATAGGCATTTACTATTATTTTAGATATGTTTTCGGGATTTCTGTGCAAATCCAACTGATAGAGTCTAGCTCTATGACCAAAATAAGGCTCTCCAATAAGTGGAGCATATCCCAATACAGTTTCTGGAATCTCCCATCCCTTAAAATTTAAATTATCTTGAAAAATGCGAACACAACCCCAACTATTCTATTTTTCTTGCAACGACTGCAGTTCCGTATACCAAAATCTCCTGCATGACATCTGAAATGTCATTGGAGTCGTAACGAATAGCTATGACAGCATTTGCACCCATCTGTTTTGCATGATCTATTAATCTTTTCAATGCCTCGTCACGANNTGTAACGTATTCTTTGATTTCTCCACCAACTAGAGAACGTAGGCTCGCAGTTATCTGTCCTCCTGCACCTCTGCTTCTTACTGTCAATCCATAAGCGAATCCTTTTGTTTCAATAATTTCATAACCTG
>DAII01000063.1:12890-13303 GCA_002496065.1 Methanobrevibacter sp. UBA586 | reverse complement strand
TGCTGTTGAAATCGGGAAATAATCCACACTTACCATATTTTTACCTTCTTAATAATTTTTAATTAAATTTTAAATATAAAGAAATATATAAAATTTATTATTATGAAATTTATTTCAAAATTTTGAATAAATTAAAATCAATGGTGAAATAATGAAAGTACTTGTTGCAGATGCAATTAATGAGAAAGGTATAGAAAATTTAAAGAAAGCAGGAGAAGTAGTTGTAAATACCAACATCACTCCTGATGAATTAGCTGAAACCATCCATGAATACGATGGTATTGTAGTAAGAAGTAGAACCAAAATAACTAAAGATATTATTGACAGGGCAGACAACCTTAAAATAATCGCAAGGGCAGGTGTAGGTGTAGACAACATCGATTTGGATGCCGCTACCGAAAAAGGTATTATGG
>DAII01000063.1:2969-12880 GCA_002496065.1 Methanobrevibacter sp. UBA586 | reverse complement strand
GATTACTTGCATTGGCACGTAAATTAACTATTGCTGATAAATCTGTAAAAGATGGTAAATGGGAAAAGAAAAAATTCATGGGTGTCGAGCTTAGAAACAAAACCTTAGGTGTTATTGGAATGGGAAGAATCGGTTCCCAAGTAGTAAACAGATGTAAAGCATTTGAAATGGATGCAATCGTATACGACCCATATCTTCCTGAAGATGTTGCAAAACAGATGGGAGTTACATTGACCGATTTGGAAACCGTTCTTAAAAACGCTGATTTTATTACAATCCATGTACCTCTTACTCCTGAGACCAAACACTTGATTTCAGACAATGAATTCGAAATAATGAAGGACACTGCATTTATAGCTAACTGTGCTCGTGGTGGAATCATTGATGAGGAAGCTCTCTACACTGCATTATCCGAAAATAAAATCGGTGGAGCAGCTTTAGATGTATATGAAGATGAACCACCAGCAGAAGACTGCAAATTATTCGAATTAGACAATATTGTTTTAACTCCACATATTGCTGCATCAACTAAAGAAGCACAAAGAGATGCTGCTATTATCGTAGCTGATGAAATTATTGAATTGGCAAATGGCGGAACTCCTCAAAACGTATTAAACATGCCACGTATTGACACCAACACCTACAAAAAATTAACTCCATATGTGGAATTATGTGACAAATTAGGTAGTTTCATCTCACAAGCTGTAAACGGTAAAATCCGAGAACTTGAAATCGTCTATGCAGGAGAATTGGCAGAAATTGACAACATTGAAATCTTAACAAGAACAATCCTCCAAGGTGTAATCAATCCGTTCTTAAGCTCACCTGTAAATGCTGTTAACGCACCTTTAATTGCTAAAGAAAGAGGAATTAGTATTATTGAAGGTAAGAAAGACGATGCAAAAGGTTACGGTTCTTTAATCAAAGTGTCAGCAAAAACTGATGAGGAAGTTTTATCTGCAGAAGGTACTACATTACATGATCCAAGAATATTGAAAGTAAATGATTATTGGGTTGACGTAAAACCTGAAGGACACATGTTCATTGCTAAATACGAAGATGTTCCTGGCAGTATCGGTAAAATAGGCACCAAACTTGGCGAACATGGAGTAAACATTGGAATCATGCAAGTTGGAAGAGAAGAGAAAAATGGAAAAGCCATTATGATTCTAACTTTAGATAAAGAAATTCCAAAAGACGTAATTAAAGAAATCCAAGCACTCGACAACGTTTACGAAGCTGTCGGACTCGAATTATAAAAAACAATATAATTATTTCACCATATTGTTTTTTTATTTTCTTATTTTTTAATAATTAATCCTTGAAGAAGTCATCGTCCTCTTCATCGAAAAAACTAGGTTTTATTTCCTCTCCTTCTTTTAAAACATCATCTTCATCAAAAAATTCACTGATTTCATCATCAACAAGATTGCTGTAATCTCCTACAGTGTAAGGCATGACATCCCCATACTTGTCATATGCCATGAATGTTTCAAAGGAATATGGAAGGCATACTATCATGTGAAAAAGCCCATGTTTTGAAAATGTATTTAAATCAGCACCGGAAGGCTGTGCACTTGGTCCTGGGTGACAATGAACTGAACCCCAGTATTTCAATGTTGGAGGAACCATTTCACTATGGAAAACCGCTCCTGTACTGCATGTTTCACCCGGTAAAAAGATCAGACCTGTGATGTAAAGTATATTATCCTTTATCTGACCGTCAAAAAGAGCTAAAAATTCATTTGGAAAGGCCTGTGTTGAATAATATATTACTGATTCAAGGACTTCTCGGTCTACCCTTACCTCCTCAAACTTGTTTTCATCACTGCTAAAAATTTTTGAAAAGAAAGACATCATATCACTTTATTAAATTATTTTCAAACCCATCAAATTGATAAAAATTATCNNGTAACTCATTAAAAAAGTTATCTGAAAAAATTGGAAGATTGAAATCCCTGTAAATGCAATTCCTGTATGAAATATTGGGAATGTTGTCCTTTTTATTAAATCCATTAATCTTTTTTTGTTTTTTGTAAAGTCCAATGCCTCTCTTTTGCCAGTTATCAACATCATTTAAATTAATGCCTTCATTGAAAAGCATTTCATGAATATCCTGATTTTTCAATCCTGAAATTTTACTGTTTGCTTTTCTTGGAGAATATTTTAATCTCAAAAACCATATTCCATAGCCATTTACGCAATTTCTCCATGCCTCATCCTGACGCCATTTAAAATAGTCTGAAATTTCATCTTTATTTAGCAGAATAGCACGACAGTCAAAAGAGACTGGCTTGTACAATGGTCTGTCAAAATATTTGCTATAATTCATTGTAAATGAACTTGAAGTAAAGCTAGCCACTATTGAATCGNNAATCGATTTTTTCAAGTCTTTCCTTGAATGGTATTTCATTGAGAAGAATACTAATCTCATCAGAAAAAGTGTAGATGAAAGATGGAGAAAACTCTTTTAGTATATCCTCACATACATCCACCATTAAATTTGCAAAGTTTTCATCGTATGGTTTGTTTAAATTAATCTTATCTGCAAGGGTATGAAAACTTCTACCATCTACCCTTAAAATAATTGAAGAACTTTTAGGAATTCTTAAATCAGAATAAATTTCACAATCTTTCATTTACATTCCAACGGTTATTGTTTCATTGAAACTTTTAAGTAGTTTGATGGCTGACAAAGCCGCAAGCATACTGGTTTTTGGATTTGTAGTACATGGATAATTCATTGTGGTTGTCTTGAACTCACCGAAATCACCTTTGACGGTTATTTCATGAACATTTCTATCAACAGTTGGATCCACGATAATTTTAACATCAATATCCATATTACATGCCAAACTAATTGTTGCAGCCACGTTAATGTTAAGTGGGAATTCCNNAAACAAGATTTCCTCAGTGTTGATATCCTTACCTAATGACTTTGGAGATTTACGAGTTACAAGTTTAACCTCTTCCAGATTGAAATCCGCAACTGCCTTAATTCCATCAAGACCTACCACAGCACCTGAAGGAAGGTGTATTCTGGCATTGTTCTCCTTGGCTATCTTTGAGACAAGTGAATAGAAGTCCTTATCCATCATTGCTCCGATGCTCATGATAATCATGTCGATTCCATGTTCCAATGTAATAGGAGCATATTCCTTAACAGAGTCTGGAGATGCACATTCTAAAACCAAATCAACATTAGACAACATATCTTCAAAATTAAGGATAGCTACACCATCTGCAATAGCTGCAAGGTTTTGTGCACGTTCGATATCGTTGTCAAAAAAATATTTGATGTTTATTCCATTGTTTTCATGGACAATGTTATTTACAATAATATTAGCAATTGCTCCGCAACCAATAATTCCAACATTCATAAGTATCACTAAATAATAAAAAAATAAGTTAAAAAAAATAAGAAACGTTAGAGACTATACTCTTTCAGCTCTAACTTTATGTTTTTCAGGCCTTTTTGCTTTTTGATTAGATTGAGGTGTTACGGCTTCCGGAATTGGAGGTTCTGTTTTTACTTTTTTAATATCTCTCGGATTGATTAACATAATGTCTCCAATAGCTTGAACTTTGTCAAAATCAATTGTGAGAAGGNNGAAGGTCATTTCTAAATGATCTTACATCTTCCTGTTGATTGTCAGGCATCATCCTAAATCCATTACTTAACAAACCTCTAAGACCCATTTCTTTCTTCTCTGGCTCAATAGCCCTTACTTGTAATTTTGAAATAGTGCCCAATCTTATATTAAGGATAACATCTGCAACACGACCCACATAAAGGCCAGTGATAGTATAAATATCTAAATCATATAAACTTGAAACTTTTACCATTATAACACCTACTAAAAATTTAAATAAAAAGTTTATATTAAACAGTTTTTAGTTAAATTAAATTAATTATAATTTATTTTTCTATTAATATAAATAGTTTATGACAAACTAAAAAAATAGGCAAAAATGGAGGGACAGTAAAAATTTATAACTTTTAAAAACAAAGATAAAAGCATAACATAAATGGAGATTATAAATTGTGGGATACAAGTAAAGATTATAGGATTTTAGTTGCAAATGAAGCTCGTGAAAATTATTTGAATTTAATACCAACCGCTTCATTTAGAGGAAATTGGAATAAAAAAATGGCTATTGATACAGCGAAAACTATGAATAGTGATTTTCAATCATTACTTTACTCATAT
Source organism: Methanobrevibacter sp. UBA586 (assembly GCA_002496065.1). Taxonomy (GTDB): domain Archaea; phylum Methanobacteriota; class Methanobacteria; order Methanobacteriales; family Methanobacteriaceae; genus Methanocatella. The sequence continues at coordinate 8,669 of DAII01000063.1, read as the reverse complement.
CTTGAAGGAGATGACCTTCCAAACTCTCCAGATGTAGCCAGCCTGACTGAAAAGGCTGAAAAGATTATTGAATATTTAGGTGGTTCTGATTGGAATAAAAAATTCCTTAATGGAGCTCCAAAAGAGGATCGCAACAAGACAATAGCCAACATTGCAAAGGTTAGATTCTTTTTAGATTCAATTCTAGGCCTTAAAAACCGTTTGGCACTAGGCCCTATCAACGATCCAATTATGGGAGTGGACATTAAAACAGGAGAAGTCATGAGCGTCATGAAACATCCTGATGCAGATGCCCTAATGATTTGTAATGTGAATCTTGGAAACAGAGCAATTACTGTCGTTACAAATGATTTGAACGTTAAAGAAGGAAACAAAGTTGGAGTATCCCTATTGCCCCCACAGGAATTTATGGACATAACAAGTGAAGGAATGTTTTTAGGTATGAATGGAAGCATTCTAAAAGAAGTTGAAGGGGAATTGGGCCATATGCCTAAAGGAATTCCTATGGAATCTCTTAATGAAACCCGTAATTTAGTAGAATCTTATTTGAAAAAATAGATGGTTAAATTTTATCTTAAATTTAACCCAATTAATTTTGTTTTAGTCATATCTTCAACAGCGTATTTTATACCTTCCTTTCCCATTCCACTANNTTTTTAAATCCACCGAAAGGCATATTGTCAGTTCTGAAAGTGGGTTGCTTGTTGATAAATACTGATCCTGCCTCGATTTCATTGGCACATCTTAATGCGTCCCTATAGCTTTCTGTGTAGACTCCTGCCTGCAGACCGAAATCTGTTTCATTTGCCACATTAATTGCCTCGTCAATTGAACTTACCCTTATTATCGGTGCAACAGGCCCGAATGTTTCAAAGACAACTAAATCCATATCTGTGGTTACATTATCCATAACAGTAGGTTGGAAAAATGCATTTTCTCTCCTACCTCCTGTTAGGATTTCTGCACCGTCCCGGACTGCGTTGTTAACAGTTTCTTCTACTTGAATAGCTGCCTTTTCACTTATGAGGGGTCCTATATCTGTTTGTTTACTCATCGGATCGCCCATTTTAAGTTTTTTGGTTTCACGGGTGAGCTTTTCTGCAAACTCATCAGCTATCTCATCTTCAACTATTACCCNNGTTTTAACACCCATACAGACCTGACCTGCATTGAGATATGCTCCCCTCATAACTCCCAAAACTGCCTCATCAATATTCGCATCATTTAAAACCACCAGAGGATCGTTTCCACCCAATTCAAGAGTTACCTTTTTCATTCCTGCCCTGTTTGCAATTAAGAGTCCTGTTGGAACGCTTCCTGTAAATGAAATTTTATCAACATATGGTGAAGCTACGATTGCATCTCCAACTTCACTACCATATCCAGTCACTACATTTATTACACCATCTGGAAATTCTTCATTTACCAAATCTGCAAACCTTAAAACAGTTAAAGGAGCATCGAGGGGCGGTTTTACAACAACCGTATTTTTACATGCTATAGCAGGTGCGATTTTATGAATAGACAGGTTTAAAGGATAGTTAAATGGAGTAATAGCTCCGATAACTCCTAAAGGAATCCTTTGTGTAAATGCAAAGAATCCCTTACCGTTAATTCCTGCATCCAAAGGCACTGTTTCACCATAAATACGTTTGGCCTCTTCTGCAGATAGCCTTAAGGTTTCTATTGATCTGTCAAGTTCAACCATTGATTCGTTGATGGTCTCATTTTCTCCCTGCATTTCAACCGTATAACCATCCGGCACTNNTACTTCCTGAGTTAAAAGAACAGCTAATTCCTTTTTATGTTCCTTGAGTTTTTCATATACATCATATAATTTATTGGATACTTTATAAGCAGACATATCACCTATTTTGGATTTTGCGTTGAATGCTGCATCAATAGCTGCATTTACATTGTTCAGATGAGAAATTGGTACTGTATCAACCACTTCTCCATTATAAGGATTTATAACTTCCTGCAAATCAATGCCAGATACCTTTTTACCATTTATTAACATGTCCATTTTATCACCTATTAATCAAAATAATTGTTTATTTCATCTAACTTATTATTAAGTTCATCTAATTCATTATCTTTTATATTCTTCGATAAATCATTTAAATAGCTCCTATAAAAAATCAAGCCTACCATGACAATAACGATTATTCCACCAAGAATCAAAATCAACTCTGCTGCTCCTTGACCGTTTTCATCCATAAAATCACCCTGCAAATAACATTGGACCTATAAAATTAGCTATCCCATAAAATATCAGAAAAGAAATAAGAACAAGAGGAATGGAAAATTTTATTCCTTTTTTAAAGTCCCCATATAAAATCACGCTGATTATAAGGCCAATCAAAAAGGAGTGAATAATCAGGTAAAGCTCTCCTGCAAGAGGACCTATTGATATAACCTCTGAAGTCTTTCCGAAACTTTCCATAAACCCCGCATAAACGCTTACCATCCCCAATGAGAATGGGCTTGCAATCACTGCAGAGATTACTAGAAACATCACCGCCATCATGACAGAGGATTTTCTCTCACGTTTAAGTGCCAAAACATCCCTCAAATCATTTGAAATATCCATTATCACATTAGCTATCCCACCACCACTTTTACGGCTATCAAGAATTATTGTAAAAACCCTTTCGATTTCCTTTGATTTCAGACGTCTGCACATTGCCATCCAGCAGTCATCAAAGTTTCCACCCATTCTTATTTCAATTAAGGTTCTTCCCATCTCATCATACAGCGGACCTGATCCGTAATGAGACATATCTTCCATTGCACTCTCAAAGCTCAAACCCACCTTCAGGATAGAGGATAGCTGCCTTAAAAAGTCAGGAGCGACCTTCTCAATTTCAGACAACCTTTTTTCCCGTTTATACATTGCCACTCCAAAGAACGCCATGACAATCAAGACAGGAGATATAAAAACAATTGGAGAAACATTCAAAAGCAAGACTAAGAAAATGGAAATCAGTTCGATCATCAAAAACAAAAAAACAAAATAGGACAATATATTTATTGGAGGTGTAATAATGTCTGAAGAGAGTAAAAATTCCTGAAATTTCAATAAATGCTTTTCAGAAATATTCTTTTCCAAAAATGAAGATATAAAAGAAATAATTTTAAGTTCCATGTAATCTACTAAAGTTTTAAAAAATATAAAACTTTAGATGGAACTAAAATCAATTATTCAATTACAAGTGGTAATTTACCCAATATTCTGGCTTTGTTGTCAATTGCTACAGTATCCTCAAGTCTTACTCCAAATTCCCCTTCAAGATAAATTCCAGGTTCAACAGTCATGACCATTCCCTTTTCTATGATAGTTTCATCTTTAGGTGAAAATGAAGGGGGCTCATGAATGTCCAAACCCAAGCTATGGCCTGTTGAATGTATAAACTTATCTCCATAACCATACTCAGAAATGATATCACGGGCTACTTTATCAACCTCACAACATTTCATTCCTGGCCTAATTGCGTGAATGGCCTTGTTGTGTGCTTCAGCCACTATGTCGAATATTTCATGTTGCTTTTCACTGTAAACAAGTGTTCTTGTATTGTCAGAGCAGTAGCCGAGGTATTTCGCACCCCAATCAATCAGAATAGGATTTCCTATTTTATTCTGTGTTGGAACCGCATGTGGAAGGCTAGAATTTGCCCCACTTGTCAGAATTGTTTCAAATGATGGCTCGGAGGCACCGTTCTCCCTCATGTACTTGTCAAGTTCAAATGCAACCATGTTTTCCCTTTCACCATATTCATGCTTTTCGATTATCTTGATTTGCCTGAATGCCTGCTGTGCGATTTCAGTGGCTTCCTCTATTTTGAAAATCTCTTGAGAGGTTTTGATGGCTCTTTGCTTGTTTACAAAATCAACAGCACCTATTTCAAAATCATCTCTGAATTTTTCATATGTGCCGTATTCCAAGGACGGTTCAATAGCCAACTTTTTAATTGAACCCTTCAAGTCATCCACCATACTGGAAANNTGATTCAAATTCCTTTATTTCAATGGTTGAATCTTTATTGGCAATTTCCAAATCCATTTTTGAAGTGTAAATTACAGGATCTTCCTTAATTACCGCAAAGGCAAAACTGGTCGGTTTATAATTGGACAAATAAAGAATATTTGAAAAATTAGCTAGCAAATATCCCTCATAACCTTCTTTTTCCATATCGTTAAGAATATTTTTTATATGAAGCTCCATACTAACATCTCCTTAGATTTGTTTAGATAGCATTTAATATTTAAATATAAGGAAAAAAGTTTATATAAAAAATAAGATATTTTACTAATATGATTAGATTTACTAAAACAGAAGTAAGAGATTTATTAATATCTTTTGTAGTTATTTCATTGTCTTTTGCTATTCTATTCACTGGAAGAAATCTAACTTCCGCACTTTATATTTTACCCATAGCAATGGTAGGTGTTGGAGTAGGATTCATTCTTCATGAATTGGGCCATAAATTCGCCTCAATGCATTTCGGATATTGGGCCGAATATAAGCTATGGCCAGTAGGATTGGTAATAGCATTAATCAGTTCATTTTTAGGCTTTGTATTTGCTGCACCAGGAGCCGTTTATACCTATGGGAACTTTGTAAGTGAAAGGGAAAACGGAATCATATCATTGTGCGGACCTATTGTGAACATTGTTCTGGCATTGATATTTTTAATGATAGCAGTTGCAATATATCCTGCTGCATTCTACAGTGGAGCATTGCAAATTGTATTCCTGATTTGCAGTTTGGGTTTTAGTATCAACAGCTACTTGGCTGCATTTAATTTAATACCTGTTTGGAATTTGGACGGGTCTAAAGTTTTAAGATGGAATGGGCTTGTTTGGGTAATTGTCATTGCCATTGCTGGTATAATGACTTATTTATCAATGACAATTGGTGTTGAAAGTATTGTAAGACTGATTATAGGATTATAAAAATATGTTAAATGATGAAAAAATTGAATTTTTTGAAGGAACGCAAAGAGTTACCTCCCCTGAAAAAACTATTGAAAATTATGAAGGCAAGCTTAAAACCGCTGGAATAACACGTATTACCGAAATAACCCATTTAGACAGGATTAAAATTCCAGTATTTTCAGCCATAAGACCAACTTCCCAGGGAGGAGGAGTCAGTGTCTATGCAGGTAAAGGAATTGGCATAAGTCAAGCAAAGGCATCTGCAATCATGGAAGGATTTGAAAGGTATTCCGCCGAAAGACAGGACAGTGATGAGGTTATTGTTGGAAACGTTGATGGAAACTGCATCAATCCTGACAGCCTTATCCTTCCAAAGGAAACACAACATTACAGTAATTTTGAATTGGAATGGAGTACTGCTTTTGATTTGATTGATGAAAAGGAATATTATATTCCGACAAATGCAATTTATCACCCATATGTTCCTGAAAACAATTGTATGGCTCTCTTTAAGGGAAATACCAACGGATTAGCTTCAGGCAATGTAATTGAAGAATCAATTTTACATGGAATGTTTGAGGTTATTGAACGTGATGCATGGAGCATCTATGAGCTTACACGTAAAAACTCCAGACAGATTGACCTAAACACCATTGAAAGTGATCTGATTAAGGGATTACTTGAAAAATTCCAGGAAAATGGCATTAAAATAATATTAATGGACATAACCGCAGACATTAAAGTTCCAACAATTTTAGCTTC
>DAII01000063.1:0-2932 GCA_002496065.1 Methanobrevibacter sp. UBA586 | reverse complement strand
GAAATAGCTGTTCTTCGTGCACTTACTGAAGTGGCTCAAAGTAGGGCAACACAAATTCAAGGTGCCCGTGAGGATACCATTCGTGCAGATATTGTAAGAAAGGTAGGATATGAAAAAACCAAAAAGAAATACAGACACTACTTTAATGAAAAGGAAAACAAAATCAACCTTTCAGACATTGAAAACAGAAGTACTAGTTCACTGAAAGACGACATCNNAACAGTGATTGAAGAGTTGAAAAGAAATGGTGTTGAACACGTTTTATATAAAGACCTTACAAGACCTGAAATTGGAGTAAATGTTGCACGAGTCATTATTCCAACCATGGAAGTTTTTTCCGTTGATAAAGATCGAGTTGGAGACAGATGTCTAAGAATATGATAACATGAAAGCTATTATTTATACTGGTTTGTCCGTTGATTTTGATGAGGCGAAATCCATATTAAATGAAAACGTAGTTTACAAACCTCCAATCAAAAGAGGAGACATTGCCGAAGCCCTAAAAGAAAATCCAGATATCATCGGAATTATTGATGGAGTTTTTCACCAGTCCCCTGCAGTAGCCCATAAGGAAATTTTGAATGCCATTGACAGTGGAGTGAAAGTAATAGGATCATCCAGTATGGGAGCATTACGAGCATCAGAATTGGATGTTTTGGGAATGATTGGTATAGGATATGTTTATGAACAATACAGAGATGGAGAAATTACATCTGATGATGATGTGGCAGTGAGTCTAGACAAGGACACCTTAGAAGCAATTTCAGTCCCATTGGTCAACATGAAATATGTCTTTACAAATGCCGAAAGTGAAAATATAATTACCTCTGATGAAAAGGAGGAGCTTCTTAGAATAGCTAAGGAAATATTCTATCCAAAAAGAATATACTCTCTTGTTTTAAACCAGTCAAGTTTAGGGGATGCTACAAAAAACAGGCTGATTGACTTCATTGCCTCTTCAAAAGACATTAAAAAAGAGGACGGCAAGGAACTTATCAGATATGTTAAGAAGATGATGGAATAATTATTCTTTGCATAGTTGAATTATAAAAGCATTGTAAATAGCAATTCATAAAAAATACATTAAATAAAGGCTGTTAATAAAAATCAACGATAAAATCTGTTGAGGAATGTTGAAAGCAGATGTTGGAATAAAAAAAGACAGATTGATTGAAGGAAATAATTTAATAGCTATTGAAGAATTTATGAAAATTCTTCCAAAAATGAGAAGAAAGATTTAATCATTATTAATTCTTTCCATATACTTTTTATAAACAATATCTGGAGTTTCTATGTGCTTTTCAATTGTTNNCACTTTTAAAGCCATCTACACAAAGGGGGTTTCCTTCAATTTTAAAACCTACATCATCAGCTACAACACATAACAGCTCAATTTCCAATTTGGCGAAATCATTTATTTTATAATTATATTTCATATACAAATCTTTATGAACAGTAAGTTCGTTTACAGTTCTTTTTATAACAGATTCGAAAAGATCCAAAAATTTTTCAAGAGGGTCAAGATTGTTTTTCCTATAGTAATTAAGAACAGAATAAAGGACAATTTCATGTTCTGAATAATCGTCTCTTAATCTTGATCTTATTTTTATAGTATCCCCATCTTCCTTCATTATAAGAACTGGTTTAAGACCCATCATATCACTATACTAAAGCTTTAATTAAATCACTAGCTCTTACAAGACCTATTAAATNNGCAATTTGTTCAATGTTTAACTGTTTCATCTTTTTAGCACAGTCTGAAACTTTTGTTTTTTCATTTGCAATTTCTATATTTTCACCGATAACATCCTCTACCAGCTTATCTGCAAATTTCAAATGATTTTTTTCAATGTACAATACAGAAGTACTGTCCCAAGACCATTTGTCTCCTTCGGTTCCTACAGTAGAACTGTGTTCTGAACGTTTGGAAATAATTTCACTTTCAGCTATGAAATCTGTTTCNNAGTCAATATACCTACTAGTTTAGCACTGTTGTTTAAAGCTAAAATTGATTTGAGACCGAAAAGCTTCATACTTTCAAAAGCAACGTTCAAAGGAGTTCCAAGCCATGTAGTAGCAATATTAGTAATCATATAATCTCCAACAGGAGTTTTAATGTCCATATCAGCTAATGCTTTTGAAACCAAATCAAATGAAGTGACAATACCTACCAAATCTCCTTCATCATCAACAACAGGAACTCTTCTTACATTATTTTCAATCATTTTTTGATAAACTGTTTCAATATCCTCACTAACGGTTGCTGTAACAAGTTCCCTAGACATCAACATTGCAATTTGATCTTCATCAGGATTACCAATCAAATCTGAACGAGTTAATAAACCTACAAGCTTTTTAGTATCCCCTTTTACTACTGGAAGAACAGAAATGTTCTCCTCTCTCATCAATTTTAAAGCAGTTTCCCTATTACCAGGTACGGAAACACTAATAACTTTTTTAGACATTACTCTTTTAATTTTCATATTACTCATTCCTACATTTTTCAAATTAAATAATTAACGTACAACCATTACAGAACATTTAGCATGTTTGGAAACTTTATCTGCTACACTACCCATAAGGAATTTGTCAAATCTGGATTTTCCAGAACTTCCGATGATTATTAAATCAATGTCTTCATCTTCAGCCACATTCAATATTTCTTTAGCTGGAGAACCTTCTTTAATGACAGAAGTGATTTTCACATCAAAATGTTCCTCTTCATCCATATGTTCAAAAGATTCAATATTCTTTTGAGAATCTTNNTACCTCATCATCCAATGGAAGTCCATTAACAAAATTATTCTCTATAATACTTACTGCGACAATTTCTGCACCAATTAATTTTGCAAGTTCTAATGCCTCACGTTCTATTTTTAAAGCAAACTCGGAACCATCAGTTGGTACTAAAATTTTTTTATACATATCATAT
>DAII01000059.1:19531-20125 GCA_002496065.1 Methanobrevibacter sp. UBA586 | reverse complement strand
AAATATAAATCAATGAAATAATAAAATATTCATAAAAATAAATTATTAATATATAAATATTTAATAAAATTAAAAATATATTAAACAATATCAAATATAACCTAGGATATAATCGAATGTACTTATTTAAATTAAACATACTTAAAGAAAATAGCTTAAATATGAACATTATTTAAAGAAAATAGTAAATTAATAAATAAAATTAAGTAAAATATAAAAAATTACTGAACATATCATCTAAGAATATTAAAAACAATAAAAGAAGATTATAAAATGGTTGATAAAAATAACCATTCAATTGAAAATTACAAAAAAAACAACAAGTGGTTTTATCCCTCATCCATATCTATTACCATATTTTTCTCCTACAAAGGATAAAACCACGCAAAGTATTTGACAAACTCCCACACCTATACCTATACCAATTCATCTCCGGCACAGAAACTCACCAAATACTTTGGTCGAAAACACATCTCCTACAATGTATCAAAGCATATATCAAAATTAACTCATACTAAAGTTAATTAAACATAGTTAGTACTCCATAGTATATAAATGTTTTTATTTTTTTGAAAAATTTTTAGGATATATATT
>DAII01000059.1:0-19456 GCA_002496065.1 Methanobrevibacter sp. UBA586 | reverse complement strand
AAAATACCAATTATTATAAAAAAATAAATTAAAATAAAATAAGTATTCAAAAAACAATAGTTATTTTAAAAATTATAATACAAAATACAAAAATAATTGAACATAGTTAATTTTACTGATTTTATAAATCGTCAGTTTAGTAGGAAAAATCTAAAAAAGGACACGATTTAATACGAAACATAAGTATATTACTTAAAAATAAAAATAATATATTAAGAATTTATAGTAGAGGTTTTTTAATTGGCATTATGTTTACCCGACACTCAAGATGACTCACCCGAAATACCTATAAGTTTAACTAGGGTTGGAGTTACAGGCGTTAAGAAATTAATACAACTTGAAAGAAAAGATAAGAGACCTATTATATTAGTTCCTACTTTTGATGCATTTGTAGATTTACCAAATGATCAAAAAGGAGTTCATATGTCTAGAAGTCCTGAAGCAATTAGCGAAGTACTAGACAGCGTAACTCTTGATAAATCTATGGAAGTAGAATATATTTGTGCAGAAATCGTGAATAAAATGATGACAAAACACGAATATGCTAGACGCGTAGAAATTTCAATGATTACTGATTATATGTTTATGAAAGAATCTCCAGTTACCAAAAACAAAACCCAAGAAATGGCTAAATTAATAGCTAAAGCCGTTGGAATTAGAGAAAACGGAGAAATAAAAATAAGAAAAAGTATTGGTGCTGAATTAATTGGAATGACTGTTTGTCCATGTGCTCAGGAATCTGTTAAGGAATCCAACAAAACAGAACTGCTCAAGTTTTTAGATGAGGAAACCATTGAAAAAGTTTTGGATACCGTAACATTCGCATGACACAATCAAAGAGGAATCGGAACATTGCTTATTGAGGTTCCTGAACAAAAAGAAGTAAAAGGAAACGATATCATTGAAATTATCGAAACATCAATGAGTTCTCCTGTCTGCGAATTATTGAAAAGGCCTGACGAAAATGCAACTGTATTGAACGCACATGCAAATCCTGTTTTTGTAGAGGATTGTGTTAGAAATATGATGGAAAATGTAGCTAAAAAATACATCGATTTCCCTGATGATACACTAATTACAGCACGTCAGGAAAACCAAGAAAGTATTCACAGACATAATGCATTTGCAGAAAAGGTTACTACACTTGGAGAACTTAAAGAGGAGCTTAATCTTGATTAGGTGCATAGCATGGATCAATTATATAAGATAGCAGGAACAGTAATGGGTTTTTTTGACGCATTCAAAGGTTCCAGACCAGCTATTGACAATAAAAAAATATTAATTGTGAGAGGAAGATCTAGAACTCCCATCCCTATTTCCGAATTTGGCAAAAAACTTGAAGAATTGAAAAAGGAGCTTGGAGCAGAGGAAGTGACCAACACAGATAAGATTTCCGATATATTGGAACTTGGAGATAAACAGATTCAAAGTTCAGAACAGGTTACTGGAGTTATTGACAGTTCTGGTTTCATACAGATGAAAAAAGAATTGGAATCAATGGGACTTTATGTGGAATATAAAGTATTTGAAGTTCCTGGATGCAACGTTGTAGTTGCAATTTGGGAAGATAAAAATGAAATACCTCCACTTTATGTAGAGGTTACTGTTTCTAGAACTGAGGCATGATTAATGAACCAAAAGTACACCAAAGAAGAACTTGTTTCCTTTCTTGATGCTGAGAAAGGAGATTTTACTTCTCTTATAAATAAAATACCTCTTGACGACGAATTTATTACTTATTCTAAAAATGTTTTCATACCTTTGACTGAAATCTGCAGGAACGATTGCGGTTACTGTAATTTTAAGAAAACACCTGAAGACGATGAGGCCATTATTCTAAAAACCAAGGAAGAAGTTTTGGAAGATTTGAAAGTGGCTGAAAAATATGGATGTAAAGAAGCAATGTTTGCATTTGGAGAGGATGCCGATTGCGAAGAGGTAGTCAAAAATCGTCTAGAGGAGTTTGGCTATGAAAACATGACCGATTATGTGGTTGACATCTGCAGAATGACTTTAGACGAAACCACTCTCCTTCCCCACACAAACGGTGGAAACTATAGCTATGATGATTTAGCAAAATTGAAGGAAGTTAACGCATCCATGGGAATGATGCTTGAAAATTCATCTGAACGTCTGATGAAACTTCCAGCCCATAAGAAAAGTCCCGGAAAGGATCCGAAAGTCAGACTTGAGACAATAGCAAATGCAGGTAAACTTAAAATAGCCTATACTACAGGAATTCTTATAGGAATTGGTGAGACAAAAGAAGAAATTGTAGACTCATTACTAGCTATTAGAGACCTTTATGATAAATATGGCCATATTCAGGAAGTCATCATTCAGAATTTCACTCCAACACCAACAATTGAAATGAATGATGTTGAACCTGTCACACTATTTGATATGATGAAGGCTGTTGTAGTTGGTAAACTAATATTTGAAGACACCCCAGTTTCAATTCAGATTCCACCAAACCTAAATTATGAAACAGCACAGGTCTTTTTACTTTGTGGAGGAGATGATTGGGGAGGAGTTTCACCTATCTCAATCGATTTTGTAAATCCAACTTCACCATGGCCAACATTAGATGAACTTGAAAAAATCACTAAAAATGCAGGTTATGAGTTAAATGAAAGATTGTGCATTTATGAACGCTACATCAACTCAGAATGGTTAAATGATGAGTTGCTTGAAAAAGCCCTCAGTCTAACTGAGCATCTATAACAACATGCATCACACCAGGTGCATATCTTTTTATTTTTTGAATGTTAAGTAACTCAACATCCCTATCCCCTGCAACTTCTCTTATTCTTTTTATGGGCCTTGTTTCAATCAGTTTGTCAGGAACTGTTTCGTGGTAATGGAGAATTCCATTTTTGTTTAGGGAATCCACTGCCACATCCAAAAAATGATGGGTGGTCTTTACATATCCCATAATTATCCTATCACCTTTAAAATTAGGAACAATATCTCTATTGTCTCCCAAAATAGGATTTATATTGGTTATCTTGTTTAGCTTGATGTTTTCTTTTAGATAATGGAATGAATTTGGATTGATTTCCGTTGAAATAATCTTTTTAGCTTCACTGAATTTTCCTATAGGAATTGAAAAGTATCCTATTCCTGCAAACATATCAATTATCGTTTCATCTCTCTCCACAAGCCTAGCTATTCTTATTCTTTCATTGTTGTTTCCCTTAGACCACATTACCTTAGACAAATCCAGCTTGAACAGACATTTGTTTTCCTTATTGATTGTTTCAGTATCATTTCCATAGAGAACTTTAATTTCAGGTTCCCTTTTCTCATAGCGAATCTTGTTGATTTTAATTATGGTCTTGACTTTGTGTTCTTTGGCCAATTCCTGAAAGTTTGTATTTGTATCATGCTTGTCCAAAACCAATATATCGCCGATTTTTTTCCATTTCATAATATAGTATAATTTAGATAAATAACTTAATAAATATACTCTATCTTTTTTAATTGAAAAAAAGAACCGTGAATAACACTTATCATTTTATAAAACTTAATTAGTGGTTATCTAAAAATAAATTTGTTATTATGTTTTACAAACCTTAAGTTAGGAAAAAGTTTATATAGGTAAACAAATNNGTAGTTAGTTTAAATACTAATATTGTTGATTCTGATTTTATAAATAATTTATAAAGATTTATTTATGATTATTTTTATATAACCTATGAAGTAGTTGAAATAAGATTAAATTTTAAATACTTATATGAGGTGTAGAAATGAAAGATAAAATTTTAGAAGGTACAACAACAGTTGGAATTACATGTAAAGACGGTGTTGTATTTGCTAGCGAAAGAAGAGCAAGTATGGGAAACCTCGTTGCTCACAAAGTTGCTGAAAAAATATTCAAAATTAATGATCATATAGTAACAAACATAGCTGGTTCAGTAGGAGATGCACAAAGTTTAATGAAAGTGATTGAAGCTGAAGTTTCCTTATACGAAATGAGAAACAATCAGAAAATCTCAATTAAGGCAGCTGCTTCTTTAACTGCTAACATTTTACGCTCCGGACCAATGATGGTTCAAACATTACTCGGCGGAGTAGATGAAAACGGACCTTCCTTATACTCTCTTGACCCTGCTGGAGGTATGATTAAAGATACATTCATATCAACAGGTTCAGGTTCCATTGTAGCATACGGAGGATTGGAAGACAGATACGAAGAAGGTATCAATGTAGACGAAGGATTAGAAATAGCCGTAAGAGCTATCAAAGCTGCTGCTGAACGTGACACTTACTCCGGAAACGGATACTTGGTTGCTAAAGTAGGCGAAGACGGCTTTGAAATGTTAGATGATGAAAAAGTTAATAAGATATTAGAAAAAATTAAAAACTAATTTTTCATACCCTAACTATTTTTTTATATAAATGTGTAAATAGAGTTATGATCCGAACTAATTATAGCTTATAGCTTCTCATAACACTATCTTTACACACTAACTTTTTTTTGAAGGGATTATATGACTTCAGAGAGCTTAAATGAAATTAAAAAGACAATTGTAAGTAAATTACCAAAAGATGCCAATGTGTCTAAAGTAGAATATGAAGGCCCTGCGGTGGTTGCTTACACTAAAAATCCACAGATCATAACTGAACATGGGGATACAATAAGGAAATTAGCAAAAGACTTAAGAAAACGTATTATTATTCGTTCTGACAAATCTGTTTTACTTGATCCTGAAAAAACAATTGATAAAGTTCATGAAATTGTTCCTGAAGGTGCTGAAATAACAGATATCTATTTTGATGTAGTAACTAGTGAAGTAGTAATTACTGCTAAAAAGCCAGGACTTGTTATTGGAAAATATGGTGTGACATCAAGAAACATCGTTAAAAATACAGGATGGGCACCTAAGATTTTAAGAACTCCACCAATCAGTTCAGAAATTATCGGTAAAATAAGATATACTCTAAAAAACCATACAAAGGAACGTAAAAAGTTACTTCAAAATTTAGGACAGAAAATTCACCAGCAAGGAAAATACCCTAATGATTGGGCTCGTGTAACTTCAATGGGTGGATTTAAAGAAGTAGGACGTTCTTCCATGCTTTTACAAACACCAAACAGTCGTATTTTACTTGACTGCGGTGTAAATGTAGCTGCAAATGACAATAAAAATGCATTCCCTTATTTAAATGTTCCAGAATTTTCAATAGAGGATTTAGATGCGGTAATTATTTCACACGCACACCTTGACCATTGTGGATTCGTACCGTACTTATACCATTACGGATATGACGGTCCTATTTATTGTACCACCCCAACAAGGGATTTGATGACACTCTTACAATTGGATCATATTGATATAGCTCATAGAGAAGATAATCCTTTACCTTTCAATAGAAAACATGTACAACAGTCCATCAAAAATACAATTACCCTTGATTATGGAGAAGTGACAGATATCTCACCAGATATCAGACTGACCCTACACAATGCAGGACACATCCTAGGTTCCGCAATGTCACATATGCATATTGGTGATGGAGCCCATAACCTCGTATATACAGGAGATTTCAAGTATGAAAGAAGTAGATTACTTGAACCTGCAACCACTAGGTTCCCACGTTCTGAAACCATAATCATGGAAAGTACATACGGTGGAAGGGAGGATGTGCAACCATCCAGAAACTCTGCAGAAAAAGAAATGATGAAAACCATCTACAAAACTCTAAAACGTGGAGGAAAAGTTCTGGTACCTGTATTTGCTGTAGGAAGGGCACAGGAACTTATGGTGGTTCTTGAGGAATACATGCGCCATGGAATGATTGATGAAGTGCCAATCTATATAGACGGTATGATTTGGGAAGCTACAGCTATCCATACAGCCAGACCTGAATACTTAAGTAAAGATTTAAGAGATCAAATATTCCATATGGGCAGGAACCCATTCATGTCAGATATGTTTAAAAAGGTACACAACCTTGATCAAAGAAAGGACATTGTTGAAAGTCCGGAACCTGCTATTATTCTTTCAACATCAGGTATGTTGACTGGTGGAAACTCAGTGGAATACTTCAAATGGTTAAGTGAAGATGAAAGAAATACTTTGATTTTCGTAGGTTACCAGTCTGAGGGATCTCTCGGTAGAAGAGTCCAAAAGGGATGGAAAGAAATCCCACTTGAAGATGACGGTAAAAACAAAGTGTTCAATATTAAAATGCAAATTAAAACTATTAATGGATTCAGTGGTCACTCTAACAGACACCAACTAATGGATTATGTAAAAAGACTCAATCCAAGACCTGACTTAATTTTAACTTGTCACGGAGACCCGTACAAAACTGTTGACCTTGCATCAAGTATCCATAGAAGCTATAAAATCGATACAAAGACTCCAGTTAATTTAGACAGTGTTAGAATCCAATAATTAAAAAACAATAATTAAATATTAATTAATACAAAAATTATAAACGAAAGAAAATTTAATAATAGATGGTGTTCNNACATATTCAGAATCCGGTGTTGATATAGACCTTGAAGCTGTTACAGTTAGCAAACTTGCATCAAAACTCAAATCTACTCTTGAATACAGAGACATAATGACCAATAGTGGCCATTATGCAGCATTGGTAAGATTAGGAGACAAAGCAATAGCTATGAGTACAGACGGTGTAGGAAGTAAAATCCTAATTGCAGAAATGATGGACAAATACGATACTGTAGGTATTGACTGTATTGCTATGGTCGTAAATGATANNTGGTTGATTACCTTGCCGTTGAAAAACCAAATCCAGAAATGGCTGCAGAAATAGCTGAAGGACTTGTAAAAGGTGCTCATGAATCTAAAATAGCTATTATTGGTGGAGAAACCGCATCACTTCCAGGAATTATTGAAAACTTCGATCTTGCAGGAACAGGTATCGGTTTTGTTGATGTTGATAAGGTAATTACCGGAGAGGACATTAAAACAGGAGATGTTTTAATAGGTCTCGAAAGTAGTGGAATTCACAGTAACGGTTACAGTTTAGCTAGAAAAGCTATATTTGAAGATGCTGGATTAACCATTGATGATAAAATGCCTAATGGAGATACAACTATTGGAGAAGAGTTACTTAAACCAACAAGGTTGTATGTGGAACCTATTGTTAAATTATTTAAGGAAAATTGCAAAATCCATGGTTTAGCCCACATTACTGGAGGAGGATTCACAAACCTTAGACGTCTTAAGGAAGGAGTAGGATACGAAATTGACAATCTTCCAGAAGTTCCGGAAATTTTTAAATTGATTTACGAACAAGGAGTTCCTTTAGAAGAAATGTACAGAGTATTTAATATGGGAACCGGATTTGTTGTAATAGCTGATGAATCAGAAGCCGATAAAATTATGGAAATCATTAAACCATATTGCAATTGTCAAATTATAGGAAGAGCTACTGAAGATGATGAAATAATCATAAAAACCTTTGACGGTAGTGAAATTAAATATTAGGCGGTGAAAAATTGAGAATAACAAAAGACAATGAGATGGCTCTTGTAAAGGAGATATTAAAAAAATTAGGAGTTAGTGAAGAGGATTGTGAATTGGTTGCAGAAGCAACCGTTGATGCTGACTTAAAAGGATTTACTTCACACGGTCTTGGAAGATTCCCACAATACCTTATTGGAATTGAACATGGTACCATCAATTTAGAGGACAACATAACCATAGAAAAAGAAACTCCGGCAATTGCTTTAATTAATGGTAACAATGGATTTGGACAAGCAGTAGCATACAAGGCAATGAAATTAGCTGTTGAAAAAGCTAAAGAAGTAGGTATTGGATGTGTAGGTGTACACAATGCTAACTACTTCGGTGTAACTGGTTTTTACTCAGACATAGCTATCAGAAATGGAGTTATAGGTCTTGTAATTGCAAATACCGAACCTGCAATCGCTCCAATCGGTGCAACTAAAAAACTTCTTGGAACCAACCCTATTGCTATGGGTATTCCATCAGACACATACATTGCATTGGATATGGCAACATCCGCAACTGCACGTGGAAAAATCCTAGAATCAAAAAGAAAAGGTTTAGACATTCCTGATGGATGGGCATTAGATAAGGATGGAAATCCAACTAATGATCCAGATGCTGCACTTGAAGGTTCAATCTTACCTTTCGGTGGAGTAAAAGGATACTTACTTGCATTTATGATTGAATTATTAACAGGACCACTGGTAAATGCTTCTTGGGGTAGTGGAGTTACAGGAACTGCAGACCCAACAAAAATGTGTACCAAAGGTGATTTGTACGTAGCTATTGATCCATCAGCATTTGTTGATCCTGAAAAGTTTAAAGAAGAAACCGAAGCTTTCTGTGCTGAAGTAAGAGATACTGGAAACACTTTTATTCCAGGAGACTTGGAAGTTCAAAAAGTAGCTAAAGCAGAAGCTGAAGGAATANNAATTATATGAACAGTTAAGTGAAATCTGTTCTGATTTAGAAATTGACCTTGATTCATATTTAGAAGAATAAACCAGTTATTCTTCCAAATCCTTATTTTTTATATTTTGCATAAAAACCGTCGGTATCAGCATATATTGCATAAAAACCAAATTTTTCCGCTTCTTTTATTGACTTTTTAATATATTGTCTTCCCCATGCAGTAATGGCCTTTGCACATTCAAAAGAATACCATCTAAAACGTGGGAATCCATAGATACCATACATTGTATTAGCCAGTCTTTTTATTGCCTGTTGCTGTACGTCCAATGTTCTTTTTTCAATTGGGTCATCAGTCTGTTTCATTTCACGTTTTATCCTAAACCTTTCATTTAGGATTTTATCTATAACCGATGGAATGAATCCCTTTGGCTCTTTTTTAAATTTGAATTCGTGTTCTGGAGCAACATTATAATCCTCAGGATTTTCCACCTCTCCAAATTCCAAAACATCTGGAGAAATGTTCTTGGATATAATAATACTAGGATACAGGCTTCTAAAATCGAACTGAACAAGATTTTCATGTAATCCTGCATCTGGTTCCCTTACATAACCTCCAGCATTGTTATCTGATGTTAATCTGTCTGCAAAGTTGGCACTGGATTTGTTTGGAATGACCTCATCATCAAAATACGCTTCCTTTACCAAAAACCATTCTGCCTGCTGACCTGTTGCCATACGACTTAGGTCAAATAGCGGTTGGCCTACAATGTGAGTAAGCTCAAGGTTTAATGGAAGTGTCTGTTCAGCTATTTCCAAGGTACATACAACATCATCTAGGGAGTAGTCAAAGAGCAAATCAAGTTTTTCACCGTCACTGTCCCAATATTCCCAAATTTTTTCCCCAGGAACATCGATTTTTTTTATTCCAAACAATTCTTCATAAACGCGTTCTAAGGTATATCTCTCTAAAGTCATGTACCGCCTCATTACAAGGTAAAGATCAACATGAATTAGTCCTTTAATTGAAGCTGCATTTGCGTATCCTCTACGTATGAACTTAACTGATGATCCATCCATACCTATATCTATATCAACATCTAAAATTTTTGCCCTATCTTTCAAGTATGGAAAATCAAAATTATCTGAGTTGTATCCCACAATGATATCCACATTGTTGTCATTAATCAGGTCAACGAATGTTTCAATCATTTCCTTTTCAGAACCGACCTGTTCTACGAAATCATTTTCAACACTCTTGTTCTTTGTTGAGATAACCTTTTTAACTCCAAAATTGCTTGAAACACCAATCATGATAATCTCATCTTCCTCAGCATTTGGCATTCCCCTAGGATTTCTAACCTCCAAATCGAAACTGAGAATTCTAAAATCATTGACATTTTCATTAATCATCTGAAGAGGTTCTGTTAGCTTGATGATCTCAATGTCCATTGCATCTGCCTCAAGACTTCCAAATGAATCCAAATTTTCTCCTATGGCCCTTACCTTTGTCATTGGAATTACATTATTGTTAATAAGATATCTTCTGTAGAATGGAATATCAAATTCACGAATTTCAGCCACTTCAGACAATCCCCTAAGAGTATCCCTGTGTTTTGCTAAGGATTGGGGGTGTTTAAAAATAACTTTAATAAAATCCGTTTCGGCTTGAAAATCCTTTTTTACAACCTGTTCCACTTCCACCTCAGGAAGTGCTTCGAGAATTTCCCTTTCACACTCACCAGGAAATCCTACCGGAAGAACATATAAATAAGGTTTAAATGAATCATCGATTAAAATAACTTTATTCTCATTTTCCTTTGCAAAAAGACGAATAATCGGAAGATCATCAACTGTCACATAATCAATATCTAAAATCACAACATCTTTCTCCATTTATTCCACCTGTTTATTATTTTTATAACTTACTAAAACCGCATATGTAATTCCAAGAATCAAAGGACCTATTATAAAACCAACAATACCGTAAACCAAAGGTCCTGCCAAAAATCCTATCAATAAGATTAATGGAGGCACATCTGCATAATGGCTTGACAGGGCGGGGCGAATATACATGTCGCTTAAACTGAGTCCTAAACCAAATATCAATACTATAACAGTTCTCAGATAATTTCCACCGATAACATCAATAATTGCCAAAGCCCAATAAATCGGCCAAGGCCCTATAACCGGAATTAACTGGAAAATACCTGTTAAGATTCCTAAAAACAACCCATAGGGATATCCCAGAAGAGAATAACCAACCGCAGCAATTATACCTAAAATTATAGCTGTAAGGAAGTGGCCGTAAAATATACTGTTCAATACATTCTTAACCTGAATGGAAGTTTCTTTAAAGAATTTTTTTTGATTTGCAGGAACCAACTCCTCAATGAAATTATAAGCCTTATCCCCATCCCTTGTAAAGTAAAAGAGTGAACAGATTAATACAAACAGCTCTATTGAAAGATTAGGTAGTTTCTTAGCCAAACCAACTATATAATCCACTAAAAAAGTACTGAGATTGTGAATAATGTCATTAATATATGTGGCAATGCTCTCAGTTGGAACTTCAAATGGCAGATATGTGGCCATTACTGTTACAGTCTGATTGAAATCAAAATTGGATACACCAGCATTTGCAGATATGAAATTGGAAGCCACCCCCACTATGACCCACAACATATAAATCAGAAGCAGGATTAAGGGGATAATCACTATAATAATTGTCAGAATTATTGAAACAGAAGAATATTTTAGTTTTGATTGTAATTTAAGTGAAACTGGCCTTATCAAAAAAGCCAAAATAGCTCCAAGAATAACCATGTCCAAAACAGGCACCATTACACAAAGTGACAGGCCCAACAAAATTACAATAAGTATCACTGGAGTAGTTATATAATCCTTAATCTGTTCCATCATATCACAATTTAAAGTTTGGTACCTGATGCATCCCTTTTGTATTTTCCGAACTCATCAATTTGTAACAGGTTTTCCTTATTGAATACAGGACCTTCAGCACAAACTCTCCATCCAGTAGGATCAAGACAACACTGACCACAAATTCCGATTGCACATTTCATATATCTTTCAAGGGAGAACTCGTAATCTATATCCCTTTCATTAAGGATGTCGTAAATTCCCTTCATCATGATTTCCGGACCGCAAACAACAACCATGTCAAATTCATTATCCTTAAGAACATCCAAACAGCAGTCTGTTGCAAATCCCTTAAATCCGAATGATCCGTCATCAGTACAAGGATGAACTGTAGCACCAATCTCTTTTAAAGAGTTCATAAATAAAAGCTCATCATAGGTAACACCTGCAGCAATGACTGAAACATCATTTCCCTTAATAAGCAATTCCCTAGATATTGCATTGATTGGAGCCATTCCAACCCCTCCACCAATAGCCAGTATTTTTTTATCTTCAAAATCTGTGCTGAATCCATGGCCGTAACTTCCACGAATTCCTATTTTGTCTCCCTCTTTTAATTGGTGCAATGCATGTGTAAATTCCCCTACATCCTTTACTGAAATACCCAATTGCATTTTAACCTTATCAATGATTGAAATGGACATTGGTTTTTCGTTTTCAAAATTCCAAATCATTAAAAATTCCCCTGGATTTGGAATTCCATATTTGTCCATGTCCCAATCAAATAAAAATGTTTTGATAGTTGGTGTCTCTTCAATAATCTTTTTAATCTCAACAATAACAGGAGCATTAACCATTTTTATCACCATGTGCCAAACCAACCATTTCTTCAATTGAACTAAATCCTTTTTCCTTCATAAATCCTTCCAATCCTTTTCCAATATTTTCAAAGACATCTACACCTAAATTCATAATGGAAGTTCCTATTTGAACCGCACTGGCTCCAGCATAGATAAATTCAACAACATCTTCATAGGTTGATATTCCACCAACACCAATTAGTGGAATGTCAACGGCATCATAAACAACATAAACATCACGTACGGCTATCGGTTTTATTGCCTTACCGCTCATCCCGCCCATCTTATTTGATAAAACAGGTTTTGCAACGTCTATATTTATTACCATACCTGGTCCCAATGAATTGATTAAAGTCAATGCATCCGCTCCCGCATCCTCACAGGATTTTGCTATTTCAGCAATGTCAGTTACGTTTGGAGTTAGCTTAGCAATGACCGGAACATCTGAAGCGTCCACTGCCGCAGAAACAATTTTATGAGAAAGGTTTGGGTCCTGACCTATTGCAGCACCACATCCCTCCATTGCATGAGGGCATGAAATGTTTAGTTCAATCATGTCAACATATTCCTGAACTGTTTCAACCAAATAACTAAATTCTTCAGGCATGGATCCATAAATGGAAGCTATTAAAGCTTGATTATCATTTGTTTCAACTTTTTTAATCTCATCTAAAAAATTATCTACACCAGGATTGGATAAACCAATTGCATTTAAAATACTGTCATCATCCACTCCAACGGTCGTAGGATTTATATACCCTGGATTAGGATTTTTTGAAAAGGATTTTGTAACAACCCCTCCCGCTCCTGACTTTAAAATCATGTTAAGAGAAGATGAATTGCTTCCTAAAATTCCTGCTGCAAGCATGAAAGGATTTTCTAATTCAACACCACAAAGATTAGTCTTTAACATTTAATACACCAATAATAATTAATTAAAAATAACTTTGTTTGCTAAATCATTTATAATTATGTAAAGATATTTAAAAATAAAAATTAATATTAATTTTATGGATTGCTATGTAACATATTTCATTGGGGGTTTTATAGCTTTTAACGCCGATGAAGAAGTAATTAAGATAAAACCCTTCCCAAATGATAAAATAGTTTCTAAAATAATTTCGCTGGAAAATAAAAAAGTGGTAAGTGAAGAAATTGAGATTATAGAAGAGTTGGAAAAGAATTTTGATAGGATAATTATCGAATCCAACAAAAAAACTTCCGACTATAACCGTTTCGAAAATGTGGAAATCCAAACACCAAACCTTGGTGGGGAGGTCCTACGTGAAAATCTTGACAAGTACCTATCCGAGTTTGACCTTTCCAAAGAGGAATTTGTTGAAAATTATAGGAAAATAAGTTTATACAAAATGAAGGAACTTTCCAAATCTGAAGACAAACACCTGAGAATATCACAAACATCAAGAATAGAGCAATCTCCTTTATTCCGAACATTGTCTTTATCGATTTCCCCAATGACATTTTTTCTAATCCGGGTTGAACATCGGTATGAGTTGTTTTTCCTTCTTTTATCTTAGGAAGAGAAAATGCGTAAAGTGAAGNNCTGATTCAAGCCATCAACAGTATTGACGACATTGATGAATCAATTAGTAAATTGATTGAAAGAATAAGGGAATGGTATGCACTGTACTTCCCTGAAATGGACATGATTCGCAACAATGAAACTTATGTAAAATTAATAGCTGAAAATAAAACAAAATCAAAAATCATTGAAGCGAAACCTGATGCATTCCTGATTGATGTTGATGAGTTTGATGATGAGGACATTGCCGTAGAAGACTTGGAAATAATTAACAATTATGCAAATTCAATATACGAACTTCAAAAAACAAGAAAGAACATTGAAAAGTATATTGACATGAAAATGGAGTCAATAGCACCTAATTTAAAAACACTGGTAGGATCAACACTTGGAGCCAAGATGATATCCCATGCAGGAGGTATAAAAAGACTTTCAACCTATCCTTCAAGTACGGTTCAGATAATGGGTGCTGAAAAAGCCCTTTTCAGACATCTTAAAACTGGAGACAGACCTCCAAAATACGGTTTAATATACCAACACCCAAAGGTAAGGGGAGCAAAATGGTGGAATAGGGGAAAAATAGCCAGAACTCTTGCATCCAGAATATCATTAGCTACCCGTAAGGACGTCTATACAAAAAATATTGACCCTGAAATTTATGATAATTTTGTAGCCAAGGTAGAGGAAATTGAAAAGGAGAATCCTTTCCCAACCAAGACAACAAAAAGGAGACAGGAAGAGAAAACCAAGACAAAAGGACGTAAAAAATCCAAAAAAGGTAGAAAGAAAAAAAGAAGAAGGAAGTAAAACATGAAAGTTTATTCAAAAGAAGACCAGATAGCTACTGAAAATTTGGTTCGGGGAATCTCAGTTTACGGTGAAAAACTACTTCAGGAAAATGATAGGGAGTATAGGCTCTGGAATCCCTACCGTTCAAAATTGTCTGCAGGAATCATAAACGGCCTAACCAAACTGGACATTAAAGATGATGAAAAAATACTTTATCTTGGAGCTTCCACAGGAACCACCGTATCACATATTTCAGACATTGTAGTCAATGGAATGATTTACGCCGTGGAATTTTCACCGACCACATGCAAAAAACTTGTTAGATTAGCCAGCAGACGTCCAAATATTGCTCCTATCCTTGGGGATGCCACAAAACCAAAGCAATATTTGAATTTGGTCGAAAAAGTTGATTTGGTTTATTGTGATGTTGCACAACCTACTCAAACCAGTTTGTTTATGAAAAACATGAATCTTTTTGGTAAAGAGGATGCTCTTGGACTTTTAATGCTTAAAGCTAGGAGTATTGACGTAATACAAAAGCCTAAAAAAATATTTAAGGAAGAAGAAAAGAAATTAAAGGAAAAAGGATTCAAAGTACTTGAAAAAATCAAATTAGAGCCTTATGAGAAGGACCATATTGGTTTTTTAGTAGAAAAAAGCTTCTAGAAAGAAGTTAGTTAAAGTGTTAGCAAACTATTAGAGAATCATATAAACAAATATTTATAATATAAAATACAATATAAAATATGTTAATGCAATTTCTTATACAGTTCAAAAACGACCTCCTCTAGGATATTCACTCTTTATAATAACTCCAAAAGGACATCTCCTAGAGGATTGAACGTATAAGTTCTAAAAACNNTATTTTTAAAGTATAATGATTTATATTCATTTATACGAACTATCATATTATTTAATTGAAAAATAAGTATTTAAAATAGCTATTTTTAAAAAAAAAGTTAAATAAAGTTTAATAAGTTTAAATTAAACTCTTTATGATTTCTTCCCATATTATTTTTGAAATTTCTTTCTTGGACAGCAAAGGAGTTTCGATTATTTCATCACCGATTATCAAAACCTTGTTATTGTCAGATCCAAAATTGCAACAGCTGTTTCCGACATCATTGGCTACAACCAAATCAGTTTTTGATTTTTTAATTTGATCGTATGCACTTTCCAAAAGCTCTTCACGACTTGCATTGTATTTTGCCTTGAATCCAACCAGAAAAATTGACGGATTAATCTCCTTGACCTTGCTCAATATCTTAACGGTAGGTTCAAGAATTATGTCCAGATTATTGTCGGAAGATATCTTGCAATCCTTAAATTCTGACATTTTAAAATCTGAAACCGCTGCTGTTGAAATGAAAATATCAAAATCTGGAATCAATCTGAAAACTTCCTCTGCCATTTCTTTAGTAGTGTTTACGGAAATCACATTGAAAAGTGAAGGTATTCTAATAGAGACATTTGCAGCAATAACTGTAAGATCTGCTCCACGAATATATGCCTCTTTAGCCAATTCCAAACCCATTTTTCCAGAGGAGTTGTTTGTAATTCCCCTAACCGCATCAATCGGTTCAAATGTACCGCCCAAGCTTATTAAAACTTTTTTGTTAAAAATAATATCACTACCTATTAATATTAATCATCCTTAAGGATTCCAAGACTATGTCTTCTTTGTAAGGGAATTTAGCTTTTCCCTCATCCATCCTAGGTTTAAGGAAACTCGCAGAATTTTCTTCCTTGATTTTTTCAATGTTGCCCTTAACTGCCCTGTACATTGAGTCATGCATTGAAGGAACAAACAGAATAGGTGTGTCATGCCCATATGCAGTAATTAAAAGTGTGGAAATTGGATTATCTGCAATCTTATATGCAAATTTACTTATAGTATTCGCAGTAGCTGGAGCAACCAATATCAAATCCTCTTGGCTATATTTAACATGCTCAATTTTACCAGTTAACTCTGTGACAACCTCATTGCCAGTTGCAAATTCCATAGAGTTTTGGGATATGATATCACATGCAGATTCACTCATAAAACACTTAACTTCAACATCGTTTCTTCTAAACTCACGAGCTAATTTAATAGCCTCAGTAGCTGCAATACTTCCAGTAACACATAAAACAATCATAAAAATCACTCAAAAAGTCAAAAAAAAGAAAAAAATTAGTTTATTTGAAAACTATGAACAACATAATCGAATACTTTCAAATTGGCATCGAACTGGTCAACAGGAGCACTGTATAAAATAACATAAGCCTCATTGTTATGATCAATCCAAATAGCCTTATGTTCCCTCACAGTTCCATTAATATCAGATATGTAAGTATATTCAAGTCCTTCCATATCCCCAATGGCCACCTGACCAGAAGATGTTAAATTGTAATCCCCAATTTTTTTCATTTTGGCATAGGTGTCATTTACAAATTTATCAAAGGTTCCATCAATATCTCCTTTTTCAATATTGATATTTACCTGAGCCACACCATTTGAATCAACTGAATCCAATTTGGAAATAGCTATTAATGAATGGTTGGATGATGCCTTTGAAATACCCCAATCAGAAGGGAACTTTATGGAAACACCATTTTTAGATATTGATTGAATATCCTTTGGATTTTCACTACCTCCCTGACTATCTGCCATGACAACCCCCATTGAGCAGATTAATCCAATAATAACTAAAATCACAATTATATGCTTTTTCATGAAATCACCTTAAAAAGATAAAAAATCTGTTGAATAACAGATTAATTGTTTACATATCTCCTATTATTGTTGCCTGAATCTCCATTGGAACTGCCATACTCTCCTTGGGAAGTTGAAGAACTTTCATAACCATTATCATAAGACTGATCATAGCTATTGTCACTAGTGTATGTGTCTTCAGAACTAACTGTATCAGAACTACTTGTATAAGTATCAGTACTGGTAGTCTGAGTAGTGTTTTTAGTTTCCTCAACCGTTATGTTGGTAAGGTCTGGAAATGCTGTATCTTCCACTAATGCATTAGAGTTAACAACAGACAAATCTTGGAAATTCATTGCAAAAATACCTACACTGATACCTGCGGTAAATCCAATAATGAGAATTAAAATAACAAATAATTTAAAGGTTCCAGAATCTTTGGACTTTTTCTTATTCCTTTGTAAGTCCTTATCTCCTTTTTTTGGATCTATAATATACTTTTGAACAAGATCATTTTCTTCTTTCTTTCTCTTATTCTTCGCATCATCATATTTTTTTCTTTTACGTCTAATATCAGGTGATGGTTTACCTTGCATTGAACGAATTCTATTAGTAGCTGCATTCTTATCCAAATAATTGAGCCTGTCCTGATACTTGGCCATATAATATCTGTATTTTTTAGTTGATACCTTACCTGCATGATAATCCCTTTCAAGACTTCTCATAATATTTAGAATTTTTTGTTTTTCGTTCGGCACACCTATCCTNNTTAAAGTTAGATTAATAAATATATTATATAAGAACATTAATTTAAAGTTTACCTAATAACCAATTAATAAGTGAAAATAGGATAGGAACCTAAAACTTTTAAAACAGCTGTATTTTCTTCAATTTCCGAAAGAATTTTGTTGATTGCTTCTTCATTCCTATGACCGTAAAAATCTAAAAAGAAAATGTAATTGCCTAAACCCTCCTTTGAAGGTCTTGATTCAATTTTAGTTAAGTTGACTCCTTCCTTATAAAAAATACCGAGAATTCCATAGAGGTCCCCAGGATTATCCTCATACATTGAAAATGCAATTGATGTCTTGTCATTCCCAGTAGGCTCATGGTCTTCATGGGAAACCACAACAAAACGAGTTTCATTGTTTGAAACATCCTGAATGCCACTGATAAGAATTTCCATATCATAAAGTTCGGCCGCCTTTTTATTACCGATAGCAGCAGAAGATTCCACTCCCACAATGTTCTTAACCGCATTGGCTGTGCTGATTGCAAAGTGAGGCTGGATATTGTTTTCGTTTATAAAACTTTGACATTGGCCCAATGCTTGAGAATGTGAATACACATCAGTGATTTGATCCAATGTTACTCCCTTATTTACAACAAGATTATGATTTATGGGAATAACAACCTCATCGTAAATTTTTAAATTGTGCTTATGTGCAAATAAGTCAAGAGTTTGTGAAACCGCCCCTTCAATTGAGTTTTCAATTGGAACAACACCCATATCACATTCCCCATTTGCAACACTATCCAACACTGCAGGAATAGTACAATATGAAACTAGATTGTCAGAAAGAGTGCTGGCTGCTTCATGAGTATACGTACCTTTAGGGCCTAAAAATGAAATTGGCTTTATAAAAAGTCCTCCTAAAAAAATAAGTTATATAGCTAATTAATAGCTATATTAAGATTCTAAATATACAAGTAATTTTAAGATATCCGTCTGAGTAATCATACCCACTACCAAATCATCATTGTTGATAATAGGCAATCCATTGAACCCTGTTTCAAGCATTAAATTATCAACCTTGGATATTGATTCGTTTTCATTAGCTGACAACGGATTTGGAGACATGATATCCTCAACTAAAACTTCTTTAAGTTTAGTTTTTTGATGGTTGTCTGGAACGTTTTTCTTAATGTCGATGAAGAGTCTAATCAAATCTTTGGATGTTATGATTCCAACTAGCTTATCATCCTCAATGACAGGAAGTCTTCCTACCTTTTCATCAAGCATCAATCTTCTTCCATGAACAACCCTTTCAGAGGGATTGATTGAGGTTATGTTTTTTGACATTACATCCTTAATTCGGATTTTATCAAATGCCTTTCCGTTAGCCAATGTTAAAAAGTCAGCTTTGGAAACAATACCTACAAGTTTGTCATCTGCATCCATTACAGGAACTGAACCAATATGGTTTTCAAGCATTAAATCAGCTACATCTATCAAATCCCTGTCTTCAGATACTTTAATTACATCCCTTGTCATTACTGAAGAAATATG
>DAII01000099.1:680-2510 GCA_002496065.1 Methanobrevibacter sp. UBA586 | reverse complement strand
TTTTTAAATAATAAAATATATTTATATAATTTCAAATAATAAATATATTCATCAATTACTGATTTTTATTAAATAACTTAATGGGATGATTTTATGAGTGATTTAGAGGAAATTGTCTATAAGCACGCTCTATTAAATGCAGCAAAGCATAAAGGAAATGCAAACCCTGGAGCGGTTATGGGTTCAATAATGAGCCAGGAAGCGGAACTCAGAAGCAGAGCAAAAGAGATAGGACCTATTGCAGGTAAGATTGTAGGTCAGGTAAACAAATTGTCTCCTGAGGAATTGGCTTCAGAAATGGAAAAATACGATGTGGAAGTCAAAGAAAAGAAAACCAAAAAAGAAGTAGGACTTCAAGAGCTTCCAGGATCTCATGAAAACATTGTAATGAGATTTGCACCTAACCCAAGTGGACCGTTGCACATTGGTCATGCACGTGCTGTGGTTCCAAATGCGGAGTATGTAAAAAGACATGGAGGCAAGCTGATTTTAAGGATAGAGGATACAGATCCAAAAAGAGTGTTTGAACCTGCATATGAAATGATTCCTGAGGATTTGGCATGGCTTGGAGTGGAAGCCGATGAGGTTTTCTACCAAAGTGACAGATTTGAAACATATTACGACTATGCCCGTCAGCTAATAGAAAAGGGCGCTGCCTACATGTGTACCTGTGACGGAGCCACCTTCAAGGAACTTAAGGACAACTGCAAACCTTGTCCATGTAGAGACAACACAGTTGAAGAAAATCTTGAACTGTGGGAGAAATTCCCAGAAATGGATGTTGGAGAAGCAGTATTAAGAGTAAAAACCGATATTGAACACAAAAATCCAGCTATTCGTGATTGGGTAGCTATGAGAATTGTGGAAGAACCACATCCTCGTCTTGGAGACAAATACAGGGTCTATCCAATGATGAACTTCTCCGTTTCAGTAGATGACCATTTAATGGGCCTCACCCATGTTTTAAGAGGTAAGGATCATTTAGCAAATACTGAAAAGCAGAAATATCTTTATGAGCATATGGGATGGGACATGCCTGAATTCATCCATTACGGAAGATTGAAAATGGAAGACATTCCTTTAAGTACCTCAAAAGCATTGGAAGGTATTGAAAATGGAGATTATACAGGATGGGATGATTCAAGACTTGGAACACTAAAAGCAATTGCAAGAAGAGGAATAGACCCAAGAACCATTTATCAGCTAATTACTGAAATTGGTGTTAAAATGTCCGATTCTGCAATCAGTTGGAAGAAAATCCACGGTCTTAACCGTAACTTTATTGAACCAATAGCTAACCGTTACTTCTTCGTTGAAAATCCTGTAAAAGTAACTATTGATGGATATGAGGATGGTCCTGTGGTCATTGAAAGACCATTGCATGCAGACCACACCGACAGAGGAAACAGATTGTTAGCATTCGATGGAAGTGCATATCTTGCAAGTGAGGACATCAATGATGGAGTAGTCAGACTGATGGATGCTGTCAATGCAGACATTGATGGGGATAAATTAACCTATAATTCAACCTCCTTTGAAGATGCAAGAGATCAAAAGGCCAAAATCATTCAATGGGTTCCTGTTGAAGAGAATGTGAATGTAAAAATAGTAATGCCTGACGGTTCAGTTAAAACAGGACTTGGTGAAATAGCTATTAGTGATTTGAAAGTTGATGACATAGTTCAATTCGAAAGAGTTGGATTTGCACGTTTGGATGAAATTACTGATGATGAAGTAATCTTTTACTTTGCTCACAAATAATTTCATTTTTTTCTCTTTTTTTTTATTTTAATCCATAATAATGAAATGTGGATATTTGATTTCTAGAAT
>DAII01000099.1:0-562 GCA_002496065.1 Methanobrevibacter sp. UBA586 | reverse complement strand
GTTATTGCTTTTAAAGTTATCATTTGTTACAACACTGCAATATATCATGTCTACTGTCGGTACTTCAACATAATCTAAACAACTTATGGATTCTAATGTGTATTCCCTTGCAGGAATGTCTGTACCTGCTTTATATTGGCATTTTAGATAATATCCATTGGTTTTCTGGATAATATCCATTTTCGGCCTCTACTTTTATATCTCCAACTTTGTAAATTTCTCCACCTTCTACGGTAAGAGATTCTCCTTCACTGACAGTTACATACACTCCACCTTTGGTATTCAAATTACTGATGATGTTGTCTATTTGGCCAGTTGAATTAGATGATATTTCAATATGTAACTTCGCTCCATCAGATTTAATGTAATACTCTCCTGCAGGAATGTCTGTACCTACTTCATACTCTCCGGCACCTTTAAATGCCTCAGAGCCTTCATAAAACAATCCTGCACTTACAGAGCCAATGCCTAGTGCAACAATTGCTACAAGTAGCAAAACTTTAACTAAACTTTTGTAATTCATGCTAAATTTTTTATTAAATATAATATATTAATCTTGTTA
>DAII01000081.1:5911-6077 GCA_002496065.1 Methanobrevibacter sp. UBA586 | reverse complement strand
TTTGATATCAATATCATGCTCATCGATACCTTCAATAATAGTCATGAGTTTTCCGAATCTTCTTCTTACTGTAAAAACCTTTACAGTTTGAACTTCACGTGCAATTTCTTCGCAAACACAAAGTTCCTCCGGAAGCCCACATACATCACAGATTTTTGACATTTAA
>DAII01000081.1:1447-5868 GCA_002496065.1 Methanobrevibacter sp. UBA586 | reverse complement strand
GTCATAACACAACATTATGAAAACAAAATTAAAACATTTTTGGATAATTCTGCTTTGAGTTCAATTAATTTTTCTTGAATCTCATCAACTTCCATGTCCCAAATTTCTTTACTTCTTAAAATCGCCATTGTAACAACTCACTATGACTAATCATCGTCTGCTTCTACAGCATCTTCTTCAATAACTTCTTCTAATTCATCGAGATCTTCAATTTCTTCAACGATTTCTTCGTCTTCAATAATCTCTTCATCGTCAGGAGTGATTGATTCATCTATTACCATTTCACCTTCAGCTACAACTTCACCGTCTTCAACAATTTTTTCTGTTGGTGGGAGAATTTCAACAGTATCTGGTAAAATAGTGTTTGGTGGCATAATTCTTACGTAAATACCTAATACACCAGGTTTTAATTGAACGGTAGCAAATCCTTCTTCTACAAATCTGATAGATGGTTCACCACATTTTTTGATGTAACCTTCAACAAATTTAGCTACAGCAGATCTTGAACCTCTGATTTTACCGGAAATAGTAACTTCTACACCTCTAGCTCCAGCACCCATGATTCTGCGGATAGTGGAATAAGCTACTCTTCTGAAGTGCATTCCTCTTTGTAACATGTTAGCTATTTTATAAGCCATGATTTTAGGATTGAGTTCAGGAGTTTCTACTTCTTTAACTTCAATTTGAGGATTGTCTAATCCAAATTCATTTTTAAGAGTATTGGTGATGCTTCTTACGTTTTTTCCGCCTCTACCAATTACCATACCTGGTCTTTCTGCATAAACTACAACCGTAGTTCCTAATGGTGTAACTTGTACATCCATACCACCGTATCCAGCTCTTTCGAGGTCTTTTTCGAAATATTCATCGATTTTTGTTCTTCTAAGGCCTTCAGTGACAAAATCCTTTTCTATCATTAGTTAGCCTCCTTTAATACTATTTGAATGTGGGTTGTTGGTGTGTTGAATGGAGTTACTCTACCAAATGCTCTTGGGATAGCTCCTCTAATTACAACTCCTCTGTGACTTGAAATGTGTTCAATGAAGAGTTTTTCGGTGTCCATACCTTTGTATTCAGCATTTGCTTCAGCGTTTATCAATACTTTTAAAACTTCAGCAGCAGCTTTTACAGGGTATCTTCCAGATGGCCAGCCTTGTTGACCTTTTCTGTGACCCACTTTTTTGTTGTGTCTTTTGAAAGGAACAGATTGTTTCATGTCAATAACATTTTCCAAGTAAACTTTTGCTTTTTCTACGNNGACGTCCATTCCTCTAATTGCTCTACAAATCTCAACACAGTGTTTAGGGGAAATCTTAAGGGATTTAGCCATAGCACGTGCGGTTTTTGCTTCATTACCTTCTTTGTTATAAGCATATCTGTTAGCCATGTTCTAATCTCCCTATTTAAGTGGTACAAACATAGATGATCTTGTAGCTCCCATACCTGGGTCTCCATGTTGAACTGTTTTTCTTGTTGGTGCAAATTCACCAAAGTAACAACCGATCATTTCTGGTTCGATTTTTACTTCAACAAATTCATGTCCATCATAAATTCCAAAAGTAGTACCTACCATTTCAGGTAATACGATCATGTCTCTACAGTGAGTTCTGATTACAACAGGTCTACCATCTTTTGTTCCTTCTTTGTTTAACTTTCTCATTTTATCCAAAACAATTTGTTGTCTTGGTAAAAAACCTCTTTTTAAAGATCTTCTTTGTCTTGCTGGGAATAATTCCATTACTTCCTCTAAAGACATGTCTTGTAATTCTTCAAGAGTATGACCTTTATATTTAAATACTTTTCTTGCCAATGAAACACCCTCTATCTATCTTTTTAATCCTGTTCTTCTAGCTGCAATAGAACCAACTTTTCTTCCTGGTGGTGCATTTCTTGAAATAGTAGTTGGACGACCAGGATGTTGTCTGTTTCCTCCCCCGTGAGGGTGATCTACTGCATTCATTGCTACTCCTCTAACGGTCATGAACTTTTTACCTTTAGCTTTGTAAGCATGCCATCTTGTACCTGCTTTTAGGAATGGTTTTTCTTTTCTTCCTCCACCAGCAACAACACCGATACTAGCACGACATTTAGGATTTAAATATTTTAACTCACCAGATGGTAATTCAACAACAGATTGGTTTGCATCGTGAGTAATTAAAGAAGCGTAAGTTCCAGATGATCTTACAAAACGACCACCATCTCCTGGAGTATTTTCAATGT
The DNA here is from genome assembly GCA_002496065.1 of Methanobrevibacter sp. UBA586. Classification (GTDB taxonomy): domain Archaea; phylum Methanobacteriota; class Methanobacteria; order Methanobacteriales; family Methanobacteriaceae; genus Methanocatella. The sequence continues at coordinate 3,648 of DAII01000081.1, read as the reverse complement.
TGTAAATAGGAGTACCTTCAGGAATTTCAGCAAGTGGTAAAGTGTTACCGAATTTAATTGGTGCAGAAATACCGCATTCGATTTCATCATCAACTTGAATAGATTCTGGTGCTAAAATGAATTTTTTCTCACCATTTTCGAATTTAACTTCTGCAATAGGAGCAGTTCTAGCTGGATCGTGTACAATATCGGTTACAATACCTTTGATACTTCCTTCTTTTTCTAATGCATCGTAAGATCTGTATCTGATTTTATCTTTGAAACGATGAGAAGCAACACGGTGAGTAGGAGTTCCTCTTCCTCTTCTTTGGATTATTAATCGTTTTCCCATTCAAATTCCTCCTTAGAATACACCTATTTTGACAGCAATTTCCTCTGCCATTTCTGGTTCAACAAGCTTAATGTATGCTACTTTTTCACCATAAGGAGTAATGTGAGTATTTACTCTTTCTACTTTTTCTTCGTATAATTGTTCAAAAGCTAATTTGATTGTTCTTTTGTTTGCACTACGTTTTACGACAAACACAATTTCATTGTTTTGATCAATTAAATTCATGGTTTTTTCAGTAACATGAGGTTTAATAATAATTGAATATGCATCCATGATAATCACCTATTTCCAAATTATTGGAATAAACCTCCTAATTTTTCAACTGCTGATTTAGTGAAAATAGTGAGTCTTCCAGCATGAGTACCTGGTGCTAATAATTCAGCGTTTAAGTTTTCAACACATACAATATCTAAACCTGCGTGGTTTCTTGCACCTAAACTAATACCTTTATCTTCACCAACAACTAAAAGAGGTCCTTTGGATTGTTTGTATTTACGTCCTCTGGTTTTTCCTCTACCAGCTCTGATTTTTTTACTGTTTTTTGAACGTTCGATATCGTCATAAACACCTAAAGCTTGGAAAACTTCACGGGTTTGTTTGGTTGATTTTAAAGAACAGATATCATCTTCAACAACTATTGGGAATTGTTCGATGTCACCTACAACGTGACCTCTTTGTTCAATTAAGTCCTTGTTAGTTGTTGCTGNNTCGATTTAGTTGTTGCTGCTACTGCAGATCTAATAGCAAATCTTCTTTCTTTGATATTGATTTTTTCGTGATGATTTTTTTCAGATCTTACAGGATGAGCTTGTCTACCACCGATTGCCATAGGGACAAAAGCAGCTCTTGCACCGTTTTTGATTCTTGGTACTCTTGCAGTTCCTCTACCAGAACCCCATCCTTTAGCAGAAGTTCTTTTACCTGCCATAGGATCATTACCCCATGGTTGGATTCTTGCAGTTTGTGAAGAAATTACAGCTCTTTTGATTAAGTCTGGTCTGTATTCTTCGTTAAAAATAGCTGGAAGTTCTATATCTCCTTTGACTTCCCCTTCCATTGAATAAACGTTTACCTTCATGATTATACCCCTTGTTTAGATTTTGTACTTATATAGTTTATTTGAGGTAAATCCTCAGACTTTTTATTAGGTCTAATTGGTTCCCTGAGAATGACTAATCTTTTAGAAGGACCTGGAAGTGAGCCTTTTACTAAAACATAATCATTTTTAACAAGACCATATTTAACAAATCCACCATCAGGGTTGATTTGATCAACTTCGTCTTTTGATGCGATTTTTAAAATTCTCTTATTGAATTCAGTTCTTTTATGGTATCCCATTTGACCAGCTTGTGCTACAGTCCACATGGTTCTTGATGGAGTCCAAGGTCCGATAGAACCTACGTGTCTTGCTTTACTACTTCTAGCAGCTTTACCATATTGAATTCTAATTCCCCATCTTTTAACTACACCTTGGAATCCTTTTCCTTTGGTAGTTGCAATAGCATCAACAAATTGACCTTCTTTAAATATGTCACTTGCTTTTACTTCATTACCTAATAATTCCAATGCAGTGTTTAATTTTTCTTCAGGAGTTGCTCCTCCGATACCGCATTCAAATATGTCTGGTTTTTTCTTAGGTACACTTGTTACTTTAGGATTTGTGTGTACTAAGACTTTAATGTCTTCTGTGTTTTCTAAAGCACCTTGTATTTTTGCAATAGCTTCAGATTTGTTGTACTCTTTAGGAAGTGAAATTTTCCTTGAGAGTTCTTCATCTAAATTGTCTGCAAGTACTTCGGTGATTACTTTCATTCCACGAGAAGTTTTTTCGTATGCTCTAATACCCATTACTACGACTGGCGGTACTTCA
>DAII01000081.1:1128-1413 GCA_002496065.1 Methanobrevibacter sp. UBA586 | reverse complement strand
GAGCGTGAGTCATACCGACTTTATATCCCGCAAGGCCTACTAATTTTGGTTCGTCATTTTTTGGCCAAGATTTAATTCTTGGGGTTTCTTTTGCTGCTCTTTTTCTTGGACTAAAAGCAACAGACCCTTTTCTTGGCTGGTGATGTCTTACCATTTAATTTTACCTCCGTTTGATTTAAATATCCTTTTATTTTTTAAATTAATTAGTTTTAATTAATTTTTCAATGAATGGCTAATGAATAGCCAGATAAACTTTAATAAAATTATTAAAGTCCTATATAAATA
>DAII01000081.1:439-1051 GCA_002496065.1 Methanobrevibacter sp. UBA586 | reverse complement strand
ATCTGCAATAATATAATCTATAAGAAAGTCTTAAAAACTTCAAATGTATAAAAAGTTGAGCGAAATATCTAATCTATCTAAGAAAACAATAAATTAGATTTTGAATTAAAATCTCATAAAGTTTAATAAAGAAAGTGTAGCGATAACTGCTTCTTCACTTCTTACGGTTTCGGTTCCCTGATCTGGAATTGTATTCACTTTGAAAAGATCCCAATTAGGATTGGAAACGTCTTCCTGAATTGAAGAATAAGGTCCACCAAATAAAATAGCAATATTTTTACATTCTTCTACTTTAAATTTTAATTCATTAAAAATAGAAATTTTATTCCTATATTTTGCTAAATTATTCTTCTTTTTTGTAAAATANNTATCTTGTAGTTTCAATAACAAGATCAGGTTGAATTAATTTTAAGCTATTTCTAAGACTTTTATTAGAGGACATAACATTATATCCCCAGTAAATGTCATCTGGTTCATCAGGTGTGACAGTTACTTCTTTTTTAGCAATTTTAGTAATTTTAAAGCTAAATATCTTATTAACACTAAGTTGCTCTTTGCAGAACGCAAGTTTATCCATACCAATATCCACAAAAGTTCCTTTCTTATTTCTGA
>DAII01000081.1:227-432 GCA_002496065.1 Methanobrevibacter sp. UBA586 | reverse complement strand
GATTTTTATCTACAGGGTGATGTGGAGTCCTTAACGGTGGAAGAATACCAACATGCTTCAATTCTGGCCTTAAAGGGAATACTCTTTTTCTCAAATACTGGGGAGTATTCATATACTTTAAAATTTCAGCAATAAAATTTGAATCTTCCATTCCTTCATCATCGTTTAATTGTTGGTCATTGTAAATAACCACATTATTAACTCC
>DAII01000081.1:0-222 GCA_002496065.1 Methanobrevibacter sp. UBA586 | reverse complement strand
TACGAACCTTCAAATCCTTAGATTCTGAAAGAAACGAATTTGGAATAAATACAGATAGCTCATCTTTATACATTATTAAAAGTTATGTATTTAAAGATATATAAAGCTTGTGCTAAGTTTATATAGCTATCACTAATAGAAATCATACATTTGAAAATATTATATCAATTATAATACCCGTAGTTTCATATACTACGATAAACTCATAGAATATATTAATAT
>DAII01000035.1:5888-8534 GCA_002496065.1 Methanobrevibacter sp. UBA586 | reverse complement strand
TTAATTACAATTGATAATAACAACCAAAAAATAATCTATTTTTACTTTTACAATTAAACTTTTTTTTCCAAATTAAATTGTTGAAAAGTGGAATTACACCTTCTTTAAAAATTTGAAATTNNGTGTAATTTCGCCTTTAAGTTTAATGATTTAAGATTTTGTTTCATGTCTGCATTTGGTCATTTTTTCCATCTTATCAATGGGCTCTATTTAGTGAATTTTTGCAGTTTCATTTTAATCCATAATCTTTTAATGTTTATTAACTTCAAAAAATAAACATTTATTTAGTGTGATTTGTCATGGCAATTGAAAATCATTTTAATTTGGATAGGACATTTATAATAGCTGAAATCGGCGTCAACCATAATGGGGATGTTGATTTGGCCAAGGAAATGATTAGCTCGGCTAAGAATTGTGGCGTTGATGGGGTGAAGTTTCAGACATTNNNNCTAAGTATCAGGAAGATAATACCGATGATGAGGAAAATCAGCTTGAGATGCTTAAGAAACTGGAGCTTTCAGCTGATGATTTCCGTGAACTTAAGGAATACTCATTGGAGGAAGGGGTGCTCTTTTTATCCTCTCCATTTGACCGTAAAAGCGTTGACCTGCTGGAGGAGATTGAAGTTCCTCTCTACAAGCTTGGTTCAGGTGAGCTTAACAACTTTGACTTGATTAGCTATGTTGAAAGTACTGGAAAGCCTTTTATTCTCTCAACGGGAATGGCTACTCTTGATGATATTAAGGAAACCTATGATTTTATTGAAAACAGGGACAATCTGATTCTGCTTCACTGTATTACAGGCTATCCCACAAGCTTTGAGGAGGCCAATCTCAATTTCATAAGAACTCTTCAGGATACCTTTGATGTTGTTATAGGTTTTTCAGACCACAGTCCTGGTATAGAGCTTCCGATTGCAGCTACGGCCCTTGGGGCACGTGTAATCGAAAAGCACTTTACAACAGACAAGTCTCTACCAGGCCCTGATCACAAGGCTTCTCTTGATCCTGATGAGTTTCGTGCAATGGTTGATGCCATCCGTAATGTGGAGCTTGCAATGGGTGACGGCATTCGCAGATTAAGCGAAAACGAGCTTGCAATCCGTGACATTGCCCGTAAGAGTATTGTCGTTTCCTCTCCAATCAGGAAAGGGGAGGTTATCCGTGAGGAGGATTTGACAGTCAAGCGTCCTGGAGATGGAATCGAGCCAAAATATCTAAAGGAAATTGCAGGAAGAGTTGCGGCAAGGGATTTAGATGTTGATGATGTTCTCTTGTATGATGATCTGATTTGAGGTTGTTTTATGCGTAAAGTTTTATACATTTCAGGTACACGTGCGGACTTCGGTCTTATGAGGAACACTCTTAGGAAATTGAATGAAGACAGCTGTATATCATTGGATGTAATTGCTACAGGAATGCATTTGATGGAGGAGTTTGGAAATTCGATTAATGAAATTGAAGAGGAAGACTTTAAATTGCATATAGTTGATGAAACTTTCAAGAATGATAGCAGGGAAGGAATGTCTAATTTTGTGGGAAATCTCATTGTGAAGCTCACCCCTATAATTTCTGAAATTGATCCTGACATTATCCTTCTTCTGGGAGATAGGGGAGAGATGCTTGCAGGAGCCGTTGTAGGCTCATACCTTCAAATTCCAATAGCTCACATTCACGGAGGGGACATCTCTTCAACAGTTGATGATGTTGTAAGGCATGCAATTACAAAGCTTTCAAACATACATCTTGCAGCTAGCGAAAAGAGTGCATCCAGAATTCTTCAGATGGGAGAGGATAAGAAAAACGTTTTCGTTGTAGGAGCTCCTGGACTTGACTCCATAATAAACGACAGTAAAGATGTTGACTTTGAGAAGCTGAAGGAAAGATATGGAATTGAAGGGGACTTTGCAATCATCCTCCAGCATCCCGTAAGCCTTGAGGTTGACGAGGCAGCAAGTCAGATAAGGGAGACCATTGAAGCCATGGTGCAGATAGATTTAGAGATTATTCTAATATANNATCCAAATGCCGATGCTGGTGGACGGGCGATGATTGAGGTTATAGATGAGTTTTCAAAGGAAAATGACATTAGAACCTATAGAAACATTCCACACAATGATTTCATAGGACTTCTTTCCATGGCAAATGTTCTTGTTGGAAATTCAAGTAGTGGAATAATAGAGTCAAGCTCCTTCAGCCTACCTGTGGTAAACATTGGCTCAAGGCAGTCAGGAAGGGAAAAGTCCACAAATGTAATCGATGTCGGATACAATAGAAAGGAGATACTTGAGGCCGTTGAAAAATCCCAGAGCAAGGAGTTTAAAAAGTCCCTTAAGGACTGCAAGAATCCCTATGGTGAAGGGAAAGCTTATGAAAACATTTGCAATATTTTAAGAACTTTTGAACTAGATGAAAAATTATTGAATAAGGATTTTAAAGAGTTGATTGAATGAAAGTTGCAGTAGTAGGACTTGGATCTATGGGTAAAAGAAGAATTAGACTTCTGAAATCCAACTTTCCTGATGTAGATATAATAGGAATAGATATGGATGAGGGAAGATGCAGTGAAGTTGAAATGTTATTTGGAATTGAAACAGATGCAGATTCAAATAATGTCTTTTCAAATGGAGAAATTGATGCAGTATTT
>DAII01000035.1:5653-5850 GCA_002496065.1 Methanobrevibacter sp. UBA586 | reverse complement strand
AAATCAATCTTGTAGATGATCTCTATGATGAAAACATTAAATTGGCTTTACAAAAAGGAGTTACATTATTCTTATCTTCAACACAACTTTACAGAAAGGAAATTAATCACATTAGTCAGTTTGTAAAGGATGCAAAGAAACCGACAAGTTATATCTATCATATAGGAAATTATCTGCCTGATTGGCATCCTTGGGAG
>DAII01000035.1:4049-5513 GCA_002496065.1 Methanobrevibacter sp. UBA586 | reverse complement strand
CACAATGGAACATAAGAACGGAGAGAGAGGTGTCCTTATAGTGGATCTTGTTTCAAGAAAACCTGTGAGAAACTTGGAAATAATCAATGAAGACTTCTATTTCAGTTGGGACGGGTCTCCAACAGGACTTGAAAAATACAACATTGATGATGGAAATCCTGAAAACATTAATTTGTATGATGAAATTAATGTAGAGGATGACTACAATCAGACAATTATTGAAAATGCATATCTTGAGGAGATTGTTGACTTTTTCGATGCATTTTCAAATGAAAAATCACATGGAAAACACTCCTTTGAAAGTGATAAATATATTCTTAACCTGATTGATATTATTGAAAATGGTGAGGATAAAAAAGTTTATGAGCTATGATTGTTATGAAAAACTATAAAATATGTTTTGTAGGAGTGGGATCAATTGCCAAAAGGCACATTTCAAACATTAAAAATCATATTAGTGGTAATTTTACGATTGATGCATTTAGAAGCAGTAAAAAACCATTAAATGAAGACATTGCAGATTACATCGACAATGAATATTACTCCTATGATGATTTACCTGATGATTATGATGCAATATTCATTACAAATCCTACAAAGCTCCATTATGAGTCATTGGAGCAGTTAAATAAGAATTCTAATAATTTCTTTATTGAAAAACCGTTGGTAGATATTAGTGATGTGGACAAGGAGCTTGATATAGATTTTAGCAAAACATATTATGTTGCATGTCCCATAAGACATTCAAGTGTTATTAGCTATCTGAAGGATAATTTGAATGTTAAATCGGTAAACAGTGTGCGATGTATCTGTTCAACTTATCTTCCTTCCTGGCATCCAGATGAAGATTACACAAAATCATACAGTGCCAAAAAGGAATTAGGTGGAGGAGTAAGCATTGACCTGATTCATGAATGGGATTATTTGACATATCTTTTTGGAATGCCAGATGATTTGTTTTGCTTTTTGGATAATGTATCTGACCTTGATATAGAAACTGAAGACATTTCAATTTACATAGCTAAATATGAGGAAATGCTACTTGAACTTCATTTGGATTACTTTGGAAGATTTCCAATTCGTGAAATAATGATTTTTACAGAGGAGGATACGATTGTAGCAGACATCCAAAACAATGTTGTTAAATACTTGAATAGAGAGGAAGTAATTGATTTTTCCGAAAAACGTAATGACTATCAAATTGAAGAGCNNTAAAATATTTCTTTAAACTAATAAACGAAGATGGGGATAATATTAACGATATTGAAAATGCTTTAGAAGTTTTAAAACTAACACAAGGAGAATTATAAATGAACTTATTGTTTACGATATGCGGAAGAGCCGGGTCCAAGGGAATTAAAAACAAGAACATCAGGGATTTTTTAGGCAAATCCCTTCCATTATACAGTCTTTCAGCTATTGATTTATATTTGAAGGAAAATCCTGAAATTGAATATGACATTG
>DAII01000035.1:2376-3986 GCA_002496065.1 Methanobrevibacter sp. UBA586 | reverse complement strand
AGATTCTGTTGCTAAAATGGATGTTATTAAAAATTGTCTTGAGGAAATGGAAGAGAGAAATGATAAAAAATATGATTTGATTATTGATTTGGACATTACATCTCCTTTAAGAACAAAACACGATTTAAAGGGATGCATTGACACAAAATTAAATTCGGATTATGATTTGGTTTTTTCAGTAACTGATTCTAGAAGAAATCCTTATTTCAACATGGTAATGGAAACTGAAAACGGTTATGATAGGGTAATTGCATCTAATTTCAACGCACGTCAGGAAGCTCCTGAAATATTTGATATGAACGCTTCAATCTATGTTTATTCCAGAGAATTTTTACTGAATGAAAACAATCTATTTGATGGTAAATGTGGAATTCATAAAATGTACGATACTGGAATTCTGGATTTAGATCATGAAAATGACTTTGAACTTATGGAAGTTATTGGAAAATATTTAATCGATGTTAAAAAAGACTTTAAAGAAATTTATGATAATATAAGGTGATTTGATGAGTGAAGATAGATTTGCAGGATGGAAACCACCTGAAATAGAGGACGGTAAACTTACAAAATACAACTGGATGGTTCAACATAAGGACAATCTTGAATTGGGTTATAAAACAGATATTGGGGCTTTTACATATATCAATGCTCAAAATGGAGTTGTAATTGAGGATGAAGTTCAGATTGGTTCTCACTGCTCAATCTATTCAGTCTCCACAATTGATGATAAGGGAGGACAAGTTGTCTTGAAAAAGAACTGTAAAATAGGAACTCACTCTGTGGTAATGCCTGGTGTTACTGTTGGNNACAGGGACGTTCCACCTAACGTTGTTGTGACAGGAGTTCCTGCAAAATTCATGAGAAATATTGAGTAGGGAATTTAATCCAATTCCTTTAATACTTCAATTATTTCCTCTTTTGTCAGATTTTTAATTTCATTTGAATTGTAGATAAAATCAGGATGGTTTTCATTTACCTTGTTGTTTCTTATTATGAAGAGTTCATCTTCTTCATAAGCGTAGATAATCTCATCGGGAGTCATAAGTTCCTCATATAGCTTTTCTCCAATTCTTTTACCTATTATTTCCACTTCAATGTCTTTTGGATTGAATCCGTATTTTGGAGCATATATTTCAATCATTGCCTCTGCAAGGTCAGTTACTTTCACTGCAGGCATCTTAAGAATGAATATCTCTCCACCTTCAGCATATTCTGCTGCAAGAAGTATTAGTTTGGCGGCTTCATGAATGTGCATTAGAAAACGAGTCATTTCCGTATCGGTGATTGTTACAGGACCGCCTTTTTCAATCTGTTTTTTAAATATAGGAATTACTGATCCTCTTGAATTTAATACATTTCCAAATCTTACGCAGGAGAACCTTGTTCCCTCTTTTCCAGAATATACGTTTGAGGTAATCATCAGCCTTTCTGCAAGGAGTTTGGTTGCTCCCATAACATTTGCAGGATTTACTGCTTTGTCCGTACTGATTAGAATGACCTCTTCCACATCGCAATTAAGTGCAGCATCAATGACATTCTGTGTTCCCTCAACATTGGTTTTAACGGCATCATATGGGTTGTATTCACATAATGGAACATGCTTGTAGGCG
>DAII01000035.1:0-2301 GCA_002496065.1 Methanobrevibacter sp. UBA586 | reverse complement strand
GGTGCGGTTTCATTGTTGTCCAATACACGGATAACATCAACATCCAACTTTACAAGTTCTTTTACGATTTTCTGTCCGATTGAACCTGAACCTCCTGTAACTAGACATTTTTTTCCTTTATAAAACTCTTCCAACATTTAATCACCGTTATAGAATGCATCGATTGTATCAACCATATAATTTATTTCCTCTTCTGTCAATTCCGGAAACATTGGAAGGGTTATTGTGGTTTTTGCTACCTTTTCGGTAACAGGTAGCTTGTCAACATATCCTAGCTTGTCTCTATAGAATGCTGACTTGTGAACAGGATCAAAGTATATTTTGGCTGAAATACCCTTTTCACTTAGATAGTCAAGTAATTCGTCCCTGTTGTTTGCCCACATGCTGTAAAGTTGATAGACATGATTGTAAGCTTTGGGAGGATTGAATATCTTGATTTCATCAGTTACTTCAGCTATTTTTTTACTTAAATATTCGCTGTGCTTCCTTCTTAATCTGATGATTTCATCTGCCTTGTTCAATTGGGAGAGTCCCAATGCAGCTGTCAGATTTGACATCCTCCAGTTGAAACCCAAATCCACATAATCAAAGAGATTTGCAGATGAGAAATAGTCTCCGCTTTCAAGTCTTCCGTGGGATCTGATTAACATCAATTTTTCATAGACTTCCTTAGAATCAGTAACAACAGCTCCACCTTCTCCTGTTGTAATAATTTTATTTTGACAGAAGCTTAAAATTCCTGAATCTCCAAAGGTACCTGTATTTTTTCCGTCAATTGAAGCACCAAAGGATTCAGCAGCATCTTCAATTACAAGAATATCCTTGTCTTCAGCTATTTCCTTAATCTCTCTTACGCGAGCAGGACAGCCTGCATAATGAACTGGGATAATGGCTTTTGTCTTGTCTGTAATCTTTTCTGCAACGGAGTCAGGGTCAAGTCCATAGGTTTCCTCTTCAATGTCTGCAAATACAGGCTTTGCACCTACGAAAAGAGGTGAATTTGCAGTGGATATGAATGTGTAGGACGGAACGATAACCTCATCCCCTTTACCTATTCCATAGGCAAGTAACAATGCATGAAGTGCTGATGTTCCGGAATTTAGGGTTACAGCATATTCAGAACCGATATAATCGGCCAATTTGTCTTCAAATTCACCTACTTTAGGTCCTACAGCCCAATATCCTCCTGAGCTGATCTCTTTGGATAAGTTATCAATATCTTCCTGATCGTTATAAATTTTAAAAAGTGGAATATTCATAGTAATCTCCTGATTCTATTAAACTATTATTATTATTTATTGCAATTATTTTATTTATAATCATTGTAAATATTTAATATAATAAAAGAGAGAGTTATTATAAAAGTAAATTTTAAGTTTCAGGTGGTTCTTATTCAATATAAAATTAGTATTATAGTACCTGTTTTCAATGTTGAAAAATATTTGAGGAAAGGTTTGGATTCAATTTTAAACCAGACATTTGATGTCAGTGAAGTTCAGGTCATAATGGTTGATGATGCATCAACAGATGGTTCAAGGGACATCATAAAGGAGTATGCTGACAAATACGACAATTTTGAAGCTATTTTTCTTGAAGAAAATTCAGGTAGTGCGGCAGAGCCACGTAATGCAGGATTGAAAGTGGTTGAAAGCGACTATATAATGTTTTTAGATCCCGACGATGAGTTCAAACCTGATTTTTGTGAAACAATGTATGATAAAATAACCTCCTGCGATGTGGATTTGGTTAAATGCAATTACATTGGAATTTATCCTGACCATGAGGAACACAATAGCTATTTTGACAGTGAAATCGATGAAATTATCATCAAAAGTTCTGATAAGCCTTTAAAGGATGTTATGGTATGGAATGGAATTCATAAAACAAGCATTTTAAATGACAACAACATTACATTTTATGATTATTTGGGTGAGGACCTTATTTTTTCTTTAGAAGAGTTTTTGGCAATCGATTCTCTTCTTTACTTAAACAATTATTCAGGATACTACTATAATCACAACGAAGTGGCATCTCATGCAACTACTCCATCATTGGATAAGTTTTACAGTGNNAATGCTTTCAACATAACTTATGACATTATCGTTGAAAACAACAGACAGGACATCATTTCATTTTTATTCGGTCAGCAGATTCTTGCATTGTACTATAGAATTGTAAACCTTGACATCTCTAAAAAGGAAAAAATAAAACTTCTAAAGGAAGTTGCCGAGTTCAATAAGAAATTGGGCGTTGAATTGAAAGTTCCCAGTCCGATTTATGCCAAGGCCCATAAACTGGTAT
>DAII01000137.1:8034-9018 GCA_002496065.1 Methanobrevibacter sp. UBA586 | reverse complement strand
GAGGATATTCGTTGTTTTTGTTGGAAATGAGATTGTTGTTCTCCAATTTCTCAAACAGTTGTGCTATTATTGGAAGTTTTAGATTTGCTTTCTTTAAAAGTTCCTTGTTGGAAAAGATGTCTCTAGGTCTGCCATTCCCTATTATCTCCCCTTCATTTATAACGAAAATCCTATCAACATAATCCTGAATTAGATTAACATCATGAGTGGATATGAAAATTGTAATTCCTTCATCGTTCAGTTCCCTTAAAAGTTTAATAATCTTTGTAGCACCTACAGGGTCAAGACCTGCCATAGGTTCGTCAAGAATCATGATTTCAGGTTCCATTGCCAATATTCCTGCAATAGCCACCCTTTTCTTTTGACCTCCACTTAGGTAGTGAGGTGCTTTCTTTTCAAATCCTGACATTCCCACACGTTTCAAGGCAGCAGTCACCCTTCTTTGAACCTCTTCCATAGGCAATTTAAGGTTCAATGGTCCGAAGGCAACATCTTCCTCCACAGTCGGTGCAAATATCTGATCGTCGGGNNCCTTCTGTCTGAATTTTGTCAGGGATTTCTTATCGTATTTTAACTCCTCTCCATCAATCAGTACCCTTCCCTTGTCAGGCCTTAGGATACCATTAAATTGTAAAAAAAGTGTGGATTTTCCAGCTCCGTTTTTTCCAAGAAGTGCTACAATGTCTCCTTTTTTGATTTCTAAACTTATTCCATTGAGAGCTGATGTTCCATCACCGTAAGAATAAAATATATTTTCTGCTTTGAGCNNTGATTTCTATTCCTCCCTATTCTTCAACAGGTTCATAGATTGGCATTTCACCAGTATAACCTCTTGAGTCCAAAGCACATTGTAAACTTTCACTTTTATCTAGTGAAATTAAAAATAAATTGCTGAATAATGAACCTAAAGAGCGATATGTTGCTTTTGTTCCTCCATATCCCATTCTGGATTCCTGAGCGTTTCTCATTGTATTTAACTCATTT
>DAII01000137.1:4422-8027 GCA_002496065.1 Methanobrevibacter sp. UBA586 | reverse complement strand
ATTGTATTATACATCAAAAGTGCGATTTCAATTAAAATTTTAGGCACTTTCAATTTGGCCAGACAGTGTAAAATGTTTGAAATAGGAGTTGTCAAAGCCAAAAATCCTAAACATGAAAAACATGCGAATACACGACAGAATGNNAGTTCAATGATTTGTCTGTAATGATAATTCCAAAAAATCCAGTATTATAAATCATATTGCCAGTTCCTGTAAATAGAACTAGATATATACAGGTAATAGCTGTGAAAATAAATGGAATTGTTATAAATTTTAAATAGTTTTTAACTGAAATCCTAGCTACTGCAATTATTAGAATAGCCATTGAAACAAAAACCAAAATATCCAGATACAGATTATTCAAGCATAATGTCACCAGCATAATCCCAATGGAAAATAACAGTTTATAGTAGGGATTTGTGAGAGACAATTTATTGTTATGTGCAATATAATCCATATCAAATTTCGNNAATTATATTGTACTTTAGAATTAATAAAGTTAATTGAAGTATATTTTAAAAAAAATTAAAAAAAATAAAGTAAAGTTTATTTATTTTTAGATTGACCTCTCCAATACCCAATAAAGTATCCTATGATCAATGCTCCAATAGCTGCCTGAACAGCAAATAATAAACTTTCTATTTCACCGCTTGGTGGTTCCCAGATAGATGAAAACCAAGGTTCATAACCTGACTCTTCGATTATTTCACTTGCACCGTCATCGGCACCTCCAAAATAACCTTCATCTTCCCCCTGACCACTATATATTACAAATGGTGCAACGACAATGACTATTAAAATAATTATAAGAGCAATTATTGTTTTATTATCCATTTTAACCATCTACCTCTGCATCTTCTTTTTTGGATAAAAGATTGAGTTTTTCCAATAATTTTGGTTTATATACTTTTAATCTGTCCCAAATGATTACAGTTAAAATTCCCTCTGCAATAGCCAATGGAATTTGAGTTACAGCGAAAATAGTTAAGAAATTAGTTAATGCCTGACCGAATGTTGGCAATGGAAATGCCAATGCTAGTTGGAATGAAGTTGCAACATAGGTTAAAAGATCTCCAAAGAATGCAGCAAAAAATATTGCAATTAATGAAGATACATTGTTTTTAATCAAAGCTTTGTAAATAATCCATGCAACAAATGGTCCTACAATACCCATTGAAAAAATGTTTGCTCCTAAAGTTGTTAATCCTCCATGGGCCAATAATAAAGCTTGGAAAAGAAGAACGATTGTTGCTAAAACAGCTGTGACTGCAGGTCCAAAAATAGCAGCACCCAATCCATTTCCTGTAGGATGAGAACAACTTCCAGTAACAGACGGTAATTTTAAAGAAGACAATATGAACATAAAAGCCCCACTTACTGCAAGCAAAGCCTTAGATTCAGGCATATCTTCCGAAACTTTTTTAATTTGATAAATACCATAAATAACGATTGGTATAGAAATTATAAACCATACCGCACACCAAATCGGCGGTAAAAATCCTTCCATAACATGCATTTTTAATATCCTCCATAATATCAAATACCCTTTAAAAAAAATAAATATAATTAAACTTGAATTTATANNAATTTTATTTGATATAATATTAATTTAGTTTGATAATATATAAATGTTACTATACTATAGGTTTATTAGTTATAAATATAAAAAAGAAAATAAGAGGAGAAAACATGAATGTTAAAAATAATATTATACTTGCATTAGATGTTATGGATGGGATTGAATCAATGGACATATGTGAAAAACTCACTCCACACTTAGATACAATAAAAATAGGATATCCATTGGCCTTGGCAGAAGGATTGGAAATTGTAGAAACACTAAAGGAAAATTTTGGATATAAGGTAATCTGTGACTTTAAGGTAGCCGACATTCCTGCAACCAATGAAAAAATATGCTCAGAAACATTCAAGAGCGGTGCAGATGCAATAATCTGTCACGGATTTGTAGGCCCTGACAGTGTAGGAGCATGTAAGGAAACAGCAGAGGATTTTGGCCGTGAAATATTCCTACTTACCGAAATGTCCCATCCAGGAGCTAAAAAATTCCTACAGGAGGATGCTGATGCAATAGCTGAAATGGGAGTTGAAATGGGAATAAAAAACTATGTGGCTCCTGCAACAAGAATAAACAGACTTAAAGAAATAAGAGAAATAGTTGGAAAAGATTCCTATATCATATCTCCAGGTGTTGGAAAACAGGGCGGAGAGATAAAGGAAACCTTGAAATATGCAAACAGCGTCATTATCGGAAGATCCATCTACGAATCTGATGATCCTAAAAAGGCATTGGAAGAATTTATTAAAAAATCTCAATAAATCCTCTCATAGCAGAATCCTGCAAATTCATAGAATATTTCAAACAGCAGGAAGCAGACAAATATCCAAATATTGAATACTCCAACAACTGCCAACAGAAATATAACAACTTTCATTGTAAATCTATACTCAAAAAATAGATTTACAAACTTATTACTTATTTTTTTAGAGACCATTTCATGCCCGATTTCATCGATTAAAGCAGCTAAAATACATATCAAGAGAACAACGATGCTTAAGGATGGAACTCCGCAGATTGCAACTATTACGATAAAAATAATCAGGGTAATAATATGGTGAAAGCCATCAACTTTAAAGGCTAAAAAATTACCTACCAAAATACCTATAAAGATACAAGCTGCCTCACCACTGTAAATGGTGGCCCATGCTGACGCTACGGCACAGACTATACCTAAAACTAATGCTTGAAGTTTGTTGTGGCCAATATCATAGGCATTATCGGAAAATTTCATGAAAAATCCAGACAATACAAACAATATCGCCAAAAATTCATAATACATCTAATCACTATTGATTTTATCTAGTGCTCCAGCCAAAATAAGAGGGAATATGACAGTAACGTCCCCAATGACTGTAGCCAAATCGGATCCACACCTTGCCTTGGACCAAGATTTTGCCTCTTCCAAAGGAGCTCCACTTAAACTACCTGATTCAGGCCTGTCCATAGTAATTTGAATAGCTAGATCCAATCCTCCTTTCAAAAGGTTGGAAGCCAATGTATAATGTTTTGTAAGACCTCCTCCCAAAAGGATTCCACCTACCTTCTCACTGTTAAATACAATATCTGAGAGATAGTGCATATCCGCCACCGCATCAACTACAAAATCATGATCCTGGTTGAACATCCATAGCTGAAGTCCGAACATACTGTCAATCAATCCTGGAGCAAAAATAGGAACGTTTTCACGGGCGGCATTTGCAAGGATGGAATTTTCATCATCAATGCGAAGTCCAACCTCATACAACAGTTCCTGAATGGAAATGTGAGGTTTTGAGGAAGCAATGTCTTCAAATATTTCTGTAATTCTTTTTTCAAACACTTCAAAATCCTCAGAACTTGTAAATACATCAGCTATTCTTCCTATACCCTGTGCATTCAATTCCTCATCATCCTGACCCAAGTCATTGTAATGGCAACCGCCAAAACTTTCAAGAAGGTCATGGGTAATGTTGGCTCCACTGGACACTATCAGGTCAACCTGATGATTTTTAATCATGTCTGCAAAAACATGTCTGAGACCACCTGG
>DAII01000137.1:0-4372 GCA_002496065.1 Methanobrevibacter sp. UBA586 | reverse complement strand
AACTCTTCCAGCACCTAAAACACCAGAGCCATCAAATTGATCAATTAATTCACTAACTTTCATATTGGGTTTAATATCAATTTGGCTTACTTTCATTAAATCACTAGTTTAATATTATTTAGTTATAATTGGAAATTGCTTTAGGTTTGTAATACAGTCAATCAAATCTGTCCTTGTAACAATTCCATATAGGTTATCGTTGCTGTCCGCTACAATCAACCTTCCAAGTTCCTTTTTAAACATCAATTCTATAGCATTAGCTATTTTCATATCAACGGGGACAGTAACAATGTTCAGGCTCATCAATTCACCAATAGGCAAATCCTCCCTGTCATTTGCAAGTGCATGAACAACATCAGTTACTGTAAACATACCTACAACCTTACCGTCATGAACTACTGGAGCACCATCAATTGAATTGGAAGATAAAATCTTAGATGCTTCCTTTAGAGTTGAATCTACCTTGATTGAAATGACATTTCTGCTTGCGATTTCCCCAACTAATGTTTTTGGTATGCTCCTAATTGTTTTAGTATCCACAAGTAAAATGTTATCCATATCGTCCCTTCCAACAATTTTACCAATTACACCCAAGTTATTTACAGGAGTTGGACCTACTCTGACTATATCTCCAAGATTCAAGTCCTTAATACTTCCAAGTACCTTAATGGCAGCTTCACATCCAGTAGGTTGTGGAACGCTGGTAAATTCTATTTTGGCAACGGTAACGCCATCTACCTTTTTGCCGTTTTTATATATAGGTACTTGAGAATCTGTGTCTGAAACAGAAATGTTTAAAGAATGATATGCCTCTACGGTAGGTTTATATCCTCCATGTGGGCCAGGCACTCCTTTAACTAATCCTAAACTTCTTAAAGATTGCATTTGGTTTCTNNATTCTATTCATTACCTCAGCAATGTCTTCTCCCTTAATAGATTGCCCCTCGGATGACTGATATAAGTTGATTAAGTTTTGTAAAATTTCTTTTTGCACAGAAGTTAACATATTTGATACCATTTTTTATAAATTATTAGTATTTATGTCAATAATCTATAATAAATATACTCATTTCTTATTTGAATATAAGAAAAATAAAAAGAGAAAAAGAACAATGATTATTCAACAATTTGTTTTAAATCATTGCGAATGATGGAAGTTGCGTTAAATCCTTTGATAGCATCAATCATTTCTGGGAATTTACTTTTAGGGATTAACACATTGATTTGTGAGAAATTAGGCCCTTCTGTAATTGTTGGTTCATCAGCACATAAATTGTTTTCAACAAGGTATTCACTAACTTCATCAATCTTTGAATTGTCTATGTTGAATTTCACATCAAAGTACCTTTTGGCTGTGATTGCACCGAAAAGTTGGGTAAAAATCATTTTTGCCTTTTCCATCTTTTCACCTGTACATTTAGATCCTGCATAAAGACCTGCTGAAGAGTGAAGGATGGTTTCAAGTTCCTTAAGGCCAGCCTTTCTTAAGCTACTTCCTGTTTGAGTATTGTCAACAATTAGGTCTGCACCTTTTGCAATATATACCTCAGTAGCTCCATCGGAGTTGATAACCTGAACCTGTTCGTTGTCCCCATCGGTCAATCCACGAACCTGTACAAATGGAACAGCATCTCCGAAAATTTCCTGATATCCCTCATTTTCCATGATGTGTTTTCTAGTAAGATTTGGATATTCAGTGAAACATAATATTGGAGTGTCTCTTTCCTTGTTTGCTCTGAAGAATTCGGTTAGGTTTTCATAAGGAGAATCGTTTGGTACAGCTACAATTAAACGGGTTTCACCATAGTCAAGGTCTCCTATTTTTGTAATTTCATTATCTCTTAATACAGACTCTTCCTTNNACAATAGCTATGTCAACCATACCTCTGTTCAGTTCCACAGGAGTACTTTGTGGACGGGTCAAATATGCGATAATGTCCTCATCATTTAAAATGGATATTTCATAGGATTCATCTCCAGGTTCATATCCTCTTACCTCATAACCTGCATCTACAAACAACTGGTGAGTATTACCTCTGTTAACATTATTTAAACTACCTTTTGGAAGTCCTAATATGATTTTATCATTCATTTAATTACCTACAATAAAATTTTTAATTATGATATTTATCACAGTTTTTCCCTCTCAAGGGATGACTGTGAACATGAGAATGCTTAACTATTCCATTAATTTCAATCTCATCAAGAATTATTACATTATCATGTGAATGTGAGTGATTTTCATCATCATGGGAATGATAATGATTATGCTCAACACTATGATTATTATTTAAATCTCTTTTAATATATTTATCGAATTTCCTATCATAAAGCAATGCCGCATTTAAGACGACCAAACATGAGCCGACATTATGAACAATTGCTCCTGTTATCGGATTCAGTAAACCTAGAACAGAACATGTTATTGCCACAGCATTTATAATCATTGAAAGAGCTATATTGAATTTGATTGTAGTTAATGTTGCATTTGACAGTTTCTTTAAATAAGGTATTTTTTCAATATCATCACCTAAAAGAGCAATGTCTGCTGCATCGATAGCTATGTCACTTCCNNTCAGCTGTTTTAAGTGCAGGAGCATCATTTACTCCATCACCTATCATGCAGACTCTTTTTCCTGATTTTTTTATCTCTTCAATAATTCTTACCTTATCCTGAGGTAGCAAATCTCCATATACATTACTTATTCCTAATTTTTCAGCAAAGTACATACCGGTTTTTGTATGATCTCCAGTCAAAAGAACTGTTTCACATAGAGATTCTAGATTTTCAATCATCTCATTAGCATCTTCACGCATTACATCGCTAAGGACAATTAAACCTATGACTTTGTCATTTAATCCAACTATAATTGATGCCTTGCCCGATTTCCCAAACTCTTCAAGAATATCCTCTATTGAATCAGACATCTTTAACTTATTACTCAAAATAAAGTTAAGGTTTCCCGCAAAAATGTCTCTGCCATCGCTTTTTGCAGAAACTCCTTTTCCAGGATACATCTTGAAATGTTCGGGCTTTGAAAAATTAAGATTTTCACTCTCTGCCTTTACTATAATCGCTTTAGCTAGGGGATGCTCGCTTAAAACTTCAGATATGGCTGCAATTTCCAAAATGTCCATTTCACCAAGTTCATCATCAAGGGAGATTATGTCTGAAACTTCAAGCTTTCCATATGTCAATGTACCTGTCTTATCAAAGGCTAGAACATTTAATCCACCTAATATCTCCAATGCCTCTCCTGACTTTATTAAAATACCATGTTTTGTTGCCTGACCTATTGCCGCCATGATTGCTGTTGGAGTGGCCAGAATCAATGCACAAGGACAGAAAACCACAAGAACGGTTACTCCTCTTTCAATGTCTCCTGTAACAATCCATGAAAGAATTGCAATTCCCAAAGCAACTGGAACAAGCCAGGTAGCCCACTTATCAGCGATTCTTTGTGTTGGAGCCTGCTTTTCATCAGCTTTTCTAACCAAATCAATTAGCTTTTGAAGAGATGAATATTTGGCCAGACTATTTGGTCTAATGTCAATGGATCCATACATATTCATGGTTCCGCAGTACACATCATCACCAACTTCCTTATCTACAGGCAATGATTCTCCAGTAATAACAGCTTGATTAACCGAACTATTACCTCTGATTATTTCCCCATCAATAGGAATTGTCTCTCCAGGCAATATTCTTATAATGTCATCCATTTTAATTTTTTCAACAGGAACCATCATTTCAGAATCATCGACAATCAGCCTTCCTTTTTGAGGGGTCAAATCAATTAGATTTTTCAGTCCCTTTTTTGCTCTTTCAACTGTCCAATCTTCCAGAAGAGCACCTAGTGCCATAATCCATACCACTTCTCCTGCTGCAAATACCTGTCCTATAAAAATTGATGCAAACATTGCTATTGTAATTAGAAGTGCTGAGGAAACCCATTTCTGATAAATCAGCCTTTCCACAGCAAGATATATTAGTGGAAGGCCACTTATGAAAACTGTAACCCATGCAGGATTTAGAAATAGTGGAAGCTCAATATGAGCAAACATCAAAATTGCAGCAATTCCTAAAAATATTCCTGAAACTATTGTCATTTTAATACCTTCAAAATAACCCATAACCTTTGCGAACAATAAAAATAACCTCCGAAGTATTACTTTTTTTAATTTTATTTAAATACCAAGTATTACTCACCTTTTATAAGAAATCCAAATTCTTAAAAAGTATTACTAAAAATAGATTTATTTAAATAGTAAGTATTACTATTAATTCTGTGAAAAGACATTAATAAAGTTTATTAGAAAAAATAACAAGTACTATTGAAAAATTAACTATAAATAATATATAATGAGTTAA
>DAII01000066.1 GCA_002496065.1 Methanobrevibacter sp. UBA586 | reverse complement strand
TAATTGGAGGTGTAATTATGAGTGAATTACCAATCGCACCAGTCGGTCGTATCTTAAAAAATGCTGGAGCACAAAGAATTAGTGATGATGCAAAAGTTGCATTAGCTGAAGCATTAGAAGAAAAAGGTAATGAAATTGCACAAAAAGCTGTTAATTTCGCACGCCACGCTGGTAGAAAAACCGTAAAAGCTGAAGATATCAAATTAGCTATCAAATAGGCTTGTTNNTTTCTAAGGTGGTCAATTTATATTTTTTTTAATGAGCTTCCTGATTATTGGTTTTCCTATACCAAAACATTTATATATTAAATGGTACAAAGTATTAAATGTTGTATAGGACCGGTGGTCTAGGGGTATGATTCCTCCTTGACATGGAGGAGATCACGAGTTCGAATCTCGTTCGGTCCATATGCCATGGTAGTTCAGTTGGGAGAACGCTAGACTGAAGATNNGTTCAAGTCCGGCCCATGGCATTCCTAACTATTTTTCAATATTTATTTTTACATTAGCTATTGCTATCTATTTTTTTAAGAAATTATTTAAAAATTAAAAAAAGAGAATTAAGTTTATTTAATCAAACTTAATTGGTTTTGGAGTGATTTTGGTGTTTTCTCTTAAATCACGGTAATCTTTTACGATTTGGTAACCTTCATTGGATCCAACAAGGTCAGCTCCTGCAGTTAACAATTGGTTTGCTGTTTTGTAAAGGTGAATTCCACCTGTTACCTTGATTTTTATTTTTGGAGCATATTTCTGGATAATGTTGATGAGGTTCACGTCTTCATAAATTGTATTTGGACTTACAAATCCTGTGGATGTTTCAATATAGTCTGCTCCTCCGTTTTCAATAGCCTGTGCAGCTTTTATTACTTCTTCATCATCTAATGCTTTTGATTCGATAATTGCCTTAAGCACCTTATCTCCAATTGCTGCTTTTACCTTTGAAACTTCCTCTTCCACTTCATCATATTTTCCGTCTTTGATTTGGGAAATGTTAACTACCATTCCCACTTCATCTGCCCCTTCACTAACTACGGTTTCGGCTTCTTTTATTTTGGTTTCAGTGGTGTCAAATCCTAATGGGAAGCTAATTACGGTTCCAATAGAAAGATTGGTGTCTTTAAGATTTTCTTTTGCGAGTTTAACAAAGCTAGGATTTATTGTGATTCCATTAAAATCAAATTCTTTGGCTTGATTAATGAACTCTTTCATCTCTTCTTCAGTTGCAAGATTGTTGAGGTTGGTGTATTCAATAAATCCTGCTAACTCTTTTGAATTTTTTATTCTATACATATTATCTCCCTCTTTAATTTAGTTAGTATTTATACGAACTAGTATTTAATACTTATGTATTATATTTGTTTTGCCATATACGGTCCTTTCCTTTCGTACCCAAATTTACGGTAATAGTTTCTAGACCCTATTCCACTTATTATAAGCACTTCATCTTTTCCTTTGTCCTTGGAAATCTCCTCTGCTCTTTTAAGCAGTCTTTCTCCAAATCCAGAGTGTTGGCCTATGTTTTTGTTTTCCTTACCTATCTGTATCATGTTTCCATAAACATGCAATTCTCTAATCAATGCACTATTTTCTGTTATCTCTTCTCTATGGGCATTTTTTGATGGCATTCTCAATCTTAAAAATCCGGCAAGACTTTCTTCATTTTCATCCTCTACGGAAATGAAGGTTTCAAGTCCCTCACAGCACTTGTAGGATTCTTCAAAGATGTTGAATTGGCTTAGGTCATATTGTTGTGATGTTTTCTTATGTCCTATTTCACGACATCGGATACATTGGCAATTGATGTTTTCCTCTTCAAGCCTGTTGTAGACAAGTTCTCCAAGGTTGGATTTTTTAACTCCTGCATTGATGAGGGTGGATGGAATGTCTCTTTGGATTCTCATGGTTCTGACCCATTTTGGAAGAATCTTTTTGATTTTAACAATTAAATCAATGGNNGTCGTTATATGGCTCATATTTATTCTGGAGCCATAGGTCGTATAGTTCACTGCCTTCGGTTACCAGACATGGATAGATTTTAAGCATATCTGGCATGAAGTTTTCATCACTGAAAAGCTTCTTGAACATTTTAAGGTCCTCTTCAGGTGTTAAAAATAGTCCTGGCATCATGTGCATAGCTACCTTAATGGCGGAATCCCTGAGGATTCTGTTTGCATCAATGGTGTCCTGTAATGAATGGCCTCTTTTTATTTTGACATATATATCATCGTAAAGTGTCTGAACACCTAGTTCAACACGGGTAACTCCCATTTTAAGCATCCTATCCACATGTTCCTCCTTACAGTAATCAGGACGGGTTTCAAAGGTCATTCCAACACATCTGACCTTAGAAGATTCGTCGGCCTTTTGAACATCGTCAATCAAAACATAGTTGTTCGGATCGTATGTTTTGAGAATTCCATCTTCGTACTGTCTTATTTTAACATTATCCATCTCATAGCTATCATCTTCAGGTTCATTGGTCATTATCAAACCAAAATCGACCATGGCCTTAAGGCATTGGCTTACAAACCATTCCTGATAACATATGTCTCTGGAGGGGAAGGTTCCTCCCATTATGATAAGTTCTACCTTATCGATTGGGTGTCCAATCTTTTTAAGCTGTTTCAAACGATTAAAAGTCTGAACATAAGGGTGGAACTCAAACATTCTGCCCCTAAGTGCTGCAGGTTCCTCTCCAGTATAGCTTGGAGGTGCAATATCGCTTTTGGGACAGTAAAAACACCTTCCATGAGGACAGTCGTGAGGATGGCACATTACAGCTACAATAGCCACTCNNACTCCGGATATGGTTCTTGTAGGTTTCTTTTTCAATATATTTGAAACGATTTCCTTTTCATCGGTGGTGGCAAATTCCAGAATATTAGAATTGCTCATAAACTTAGATAACTTTAAATCTCTGCAGAGTTGTCTTTTTTCAACTTCCAGTTCACGTCGAGTAGATATTTTTCCATTAATAANNATTATCCGACATGCTTTTTCCATATCATCACCACTAATTTAATATAATAGTTAATTTTATATATGTTTTTAATTAATGTTTATTTATATTTCTCTAAGAATATAAAAAAATTAAAAAGGTGATATGATATGTATACAAGTGAATTAAAGGGAATGGCTGTTCTTGATAAAAATGCAAAAGCTGTTGGTAAAGTGGAAGATGTACAATTCTCTCCAGAAGACGGTCAAATCAACGGTATTGTAGTTTCCTTAAAAAAAGGAATTTTCAGCAAAGATCAAGTTGATGTTCCATATGATGAAATTGCAGCTATTGGAGATTACATTATTCTTAAAAAAGAACTTCCAAAAGAAACAAAACCTGTAAAGGTTAATAAGGACGAAGATTAATTGGTGATAAATGATGGTAGTTGTCGATGCACGTGGTAAACCTATTAACATAGGATATCAGGTTCGTTATGTTAGAACTGGAACTATAGGTGAAGTCATTGAATTGAAAATCAGTAATGATGATGTTGGTTGGATAAGATTAGACAAGACAGGCCTTTGCANNAACTTACTTGAAGTGTTAGACGAAAAGGATTTAAAAGAAAAACGTATCTATGGTGAAGATAAAGACGTAGACATTGACGCTATCAAAGATCAGGCATTAGATTTGGAGGATGTTGAACTTAACTCCAATGTGGCTGAAGGTGGAGGTTAAACCACCTATTTTTCTTTTTTTTCAACAGACTCTTTTTTATTCAGTGTAATTTTTCATATTATTTCATTGATTAAGTTTAAATATAACNNCTTACTATTAGCATTTCAAATTATTTGTTTTAGTAATAATTTATATGTTTTAGTAATAAATATGGATGTGAAAAATATGGAAAACAAAACAATAATAGGAATAATTGCAATTATTCTTGGGTTTATAATATTAATTTTCCCTTTTGCAAGTAACTTTGCATTATCCGTAGTCTTTGGAGTAGCCTTTATTATTTTAGGTATCTACTACTTCCTTGCTAGTGGACATGCATGGAACATTTCAAAAGGGTCAACCGTAGCGTATATAATTTTAGGAATTTTGTCCATCATATGTGGTTACATACTTTTATTTAATGTAATGTTCTTTGATTTATTAGTAAGTGTTTACCTTTATGTCTTTGGATTTATGTTAATTATTTTCTCAATCATGAGATTACTTCAAAATGGATATAATAAAGGTCTTGCTGCATTAAACCTTATCTTAGGTATTATTACAGTTGCATTAGGATTCTTTGCATTATTAGGTCCTGTATATGTAGCTATCATCATTGGTATTGCATTAATCGTTGATGGATTCGGTGTGGCAATCGGAGAATACTAATTCTCCACTTTTTTTTATTTTTTAAAAATAAGAAATATTGTGGTTTTACACAATATTCAGTAATTATTTTGAGCAAATGTTTTTATTCTTTCTGCAAGTTTAGGTCCAATTCCATCTATTTGTTGCAATTCTGAGTCTTTTACTGAACTCAAATCGGTTCCAAATATTTTGACAAGTTCTCTTGCTCTCTTTCTCCCAAGTCTTTTAACTCCAACTACTAATGGAATTATGTCTTCCTTTACACCATAGTAAAGCCTGGCTGAAAGATAATCCAGATCTTTTAAAATAGAGTAATTTCCAATTATTTCCATTGTCTGTTTTGCAAATTTAACGAGCAAGGATGCTTCATATGCGGAGCGTCTAGTGGATGCAGAGTATACATGATATGCATTTTCAATTTCATACTCATTTTTCTCAGATATCCATTCAATCAAAGACACAGCTGTTGCTTCAGGATTACCTATATTTACAGCAAAAAGTCCACATTCAGATAGCTTGTCACGAACAGGATCCTTGCTTTTCCTTCCCTTAAATGAAATCAATGGCATGTCAGGAGTTTCGGACAATGCATAAATCAACTCATAAGGATTGAAACTGTCCACGGTTGAAACATATTCCTTAATTTTAACGGCAGTTTCCACAGCATAGTTTGATTTGGATATCAGATTACCGAAATCCGTTGTCTTAAGTCCTTCTGGAGTGGCCATTATTATTCCATTTTGAAGCAGAAATTCCAATGCAGATTCTATTTCCCATTTTATACTATCTGATGCGAACATTGCCATTGAAGGATTGTTCTGCATCTGGAATCCAAACAAGGTCTTGTCAAAGAATTCGGAAAGCTCATCAATATTTTTGGACAATCCGCTTGAAATTTGAGCTATTATCTGCTTGAATATTGCGTCCTTATTGTCAACCATTTTGGAATTGGTTGGCTCAATTTCCCCTTCAACATATCTCTCTTTTAAATCATATGCCTCATCCATGGTCTTTGCAATCAGATAGGAATTTCCCTCACTGTCATATTGGGGCCTGCCTGCCCTTCCAGACATCTGTTCATAATCAAAGACAGGAATGTTTGCAGGTCCGTTGCTTGTCCATCTTGTATAATCACGAATAACAACGGATTTTGAAGGCAGATTCACCCCGTACATCAAACTTGGAGTAGCTGCAATCATTAAAATATTTCCAGCCCTAAACTCATCCTCAATTATTTCCTTCTGTTCATTGAAAAGTCCTGCATGGTGGAACACAACTCCCTTTTCGGCACTTTCGGCCAGTTTAACACAGGTAGTGGTTGGAAGTGAACCCTTTTTCTTTGGAACTTCCAAAAGCTTGTCTGCAACTTCCTTAAATTTGGCCTTTTGCTCCTTTGTCAGTTTCTTGTTAATCTTTTTAGCAACATATGTTGAAAGGCTTTCTGTAAATCTTCTTGTTGAAACGAATGATAATGCTTGGGATTCGTCCTCAATGGATTTTTCTATAACTTTGACGATTACGTCATTTTTATTTTTGGTTCCAAACATTTCCGCATCAAGTACCTCTTTGTTCAAGGGAACTGGTCTATAGTCATGTGTTACGGTTTTACTTTCAAGCCATTTTTCAATCTCTTCAATATTTTGTAATGTTGCAGATAATGCAATGATTCTAATGCTTGGATTAATGATTTTAGCTCTTGTAATTGCCGCTTCCAAGGTAGGCCCTCTACTGTATTCTCCAATCATGTGAAACTCATCAATAATCAGGGTATCAACTTCTCTCAATGTGTTCCATGAGAATCTTGTAAGGGCATCAAATGATTCAAAAACCATTACTGACAAATCTGAGCTTGAAGGATGTTTTCCAACAGTTATTCCATGTTTTTCAAAATTTTTGAATTCCTTCACTTTTTCGTTTTGTATTGAAAGCAACGGTGCGGCATAAACGGCCTTTCCACCATTCAAAATTGTTTTCAGTGCTGCCAAAACTCCTAAAACTGTTTTTCCACTTGCTGTTGGAATTGAAATAATGTAATTATCATCATCTTCTAAATAACCAGATTCAATAACAGCCTTCTGTGCAGGATTGAACTCTTCAATATAAGGGTAGCTATCATTAATTATATTTTTAATATCTGATTGTAGGGTTTCCATATTATCCTCTCTTACATAATTAATAGTATTAGACTCTTATTAAAGTTTTGAGAGCATTTTATTAATAATATTT
>DAII01000027.1:22890-23083 GCA_002496065.1 Methanobrevibacter sp. UBA586 | reverse complement strand
ATTTTCTCCAATGGATTTTACAGTTTTTTCACGGTATTTAGATATTTGAACATAGGAAGTCAGTTTTAACAATTCATCTTCTTTTTTCGCCATTTTATCCCTATTTTTATTGCTTTAAAGATTGTTTTTTATAAATTAAAAAAGTTATAAAATTATGTTTATAATGATATAACTTATTACTAATATATATACA
>DAII01000027.1:21921-22845 GCA_002496065.1 Methanobrevibacter sp. UBA586 | reverse complement strand
ATCTAATAAATATTGCTATTAGTTGGGTACTGTGTGTTTTTTAGTATAATTTTATTAGTTTGTGATATTTTAACTCGATGCATTATTTATGTATTAACATTTATGAAAAATTATATTAAATGATTAGAACAATATTAATAATGTATTATAATTTTATAGTTAGTGTCGATGTGATAAAATGAAATGTACTAAATGTGGTAATGACATTAAAAAGCCAAAGGCTAAATTTTGTCCCCATTGTGGAGAAAAGATAAATCAAGATTCAAATGATTCACAACTTACAACAACTAATAATAATACATGGAAAAGCGAGAATGGGATGATTATAGCTATTACGTTAATTGTAATAGTTATTATTGTTGGAATTACTGCGGTCTACTTTTATAATCTATTTGAACCATCTTCAAATCAGGTTTACAACTCTGATGATGCTGGTGGAATCTCTTCTGAAGTAAAGCAATCATCATCTAATGAGAATGCTAGGGAAGTAAAGTCATCAAGCAGTGATGAGAAAAGTTCATCAGGTGGAAGTTGGAAATCAATAGGTTCATTTTCAGGTTCAGGATCAGGTTCAAAAACTATTGAGGTTCCTGCAGGTCAAATAAGAATTGACTTGTCTGCATATCCAATCAAGAACTATGCTACAAACCATTTATATGTATCTGGATCAAACGGTAAAAGTGCTGGAGTGGACTGGGGACCAAAAAGTGCAGTAGCTACTCGTTCAGACTCGCTTTCATTTACATCATCAAGCACAACAACATTTACTATAAATTATTATGAGACTGTAAGTTGGAATGTGCAAGTATCAGTAGGTATTTAGAATGAAATGTAATCAATGTGGTTTTGAAAATAAGGATAACGCAAAATTCTGCAGTAAGTGCGGTTCCAAATTAGGTTCCGGATCAGCTACTACTGCAAATG
>DAII01000027.1:21712-21882 GCA_002496065.1 Methanobrevibacter sp. UBA586 | reverse complement strand
TTACAGCAATCATTGTTGTGGCCATTGCATTGTTTACCTGTTACAGTCTGGGAGTTTTCGGAGGTGGAGAGACCTATGACAGTTCAAGTTCATCCAACACTCAAGGACAGTCCCAAACTACTGGAATATCAAAGGTTTCACTGTCAGAGTTTCCAGTTTCAGAGGCTCCT
>DAII01000027.1:19365-21701 GCA_002496065.1 Methanobrevibacter sp. UBA586 | reverse complement strand
AAGGGTGTGACCTTAAGCAAGTCACAGGTTCTCTATGTTCTCACAAAATCAATTTCAATGATTGGAAGTGGAAATGCACAGAGCACAATCAATGTGGGTGACTATTCGTACTGTGCCCATCCTAGAGGTGCCGATGTGTCTCAAACCATTACTTCAACTCAGTACATTGATATGTGTAACCGTTTCTCCTCATGGATGGAGAGAAATGGAGTGGTTCCGAATTATGTTGGAATCAATACAGNNCTAAGATGATTAACATGTGTGACAATATTCTTATTCAATATAAAAATACTGGAAGTTTACCTGCAACTGTTAATATCTAAACTTCCTAAATTTTTTTTCTTTTTTTTAAATAACTTTAATAACAAATAAAAACTAAACTTTATAGTAATGTTTTTTGACTTAAATATTAAAGGCAACGGTTTGAATGAAAATATTGAAATTGCAGATCATTCAAAAAAATACGGTTGGACTCATATTAATTTTTCCTATCCTCCAAGCAAATTCAAGGAAGCTTTGAAGATTAAGGAAGAGCTTCAAGATTATTTCAGGGATGAGATAACAATAGACTATACTTTGGAAATCAAGACAGACAATGCAAATGATGTCAGAAAGATTACAAGAAAGTACAGGGACCAATGTAACTGCATTTCAATTGTAGGGGGAGACCTGAAAGTTAATAGGGCATCCTGTGAAAACATTCAGGTGGACGTTTTATCAAGGCCATACTTGAAAAGATATGACGGAGGGATAAATCATGTTCTTGCAAAGGAAGCAGCAAGGAACAATGTGGCCATTGAACTGTGTTTTAATGACATCTTAAGTAGCTATCTTTCATACAGATCAAAGATACTGGCCAATTTCAAGGACATATATACCCTACATCGCAAATTCGATTTTCCACTTATAATATCCTCAAGAGCAAAATCCATTTTTGACATTAAGACACCTCGTGACATGAAGGCATTCTTTTTAACAACAGGACTGACTGAGGATGAATTTACAAGGGCGATGGAGTCTTCAAAGAACATCATAGATTTCAACAGGAATCGTCCCAACATGATTTTAAGAGGTGTGAGGAGGATAGACGATGAAGCTTAAGGTACTTCCTCCGACACTTAGAAAGAACAATCATTATCTGGTTTTAGATGTGTTTTCTGAAGTGGAAATCGATAAAAATGACCTTGTCAATGTAATATGGGATGGTGCAGTCAGATATTTCGGTGAGTGTCACACGGCTGACTTCAATCTATGGGTAATGCGTTTTCAGGAGGTTACCTGTAATTCTGAACATTTCTGCTATCAGGCAGTGGTCCGTTGTCAGAGAGGTCATGAAGAGGATTTGAGAGCTGCATTGGCATGTATTCACAAATATAAAAATCATAGGATATCTATTTTAACAATGGGAATGGCTGGTACAATTAAATCGGCTGTAGACAAATATTTCCATTAATCTCTTATTTTTGTTGCTTGTTTTAAAAAAGTAACTTTCAGTTAGTTTAAAATAGAAACATTTATAAATAGAAATGTATATATATAATTAGTGAATTTATGGATATGGAAAGAAATAAAATTTTAACAATCCTCATAACATCAAAGGGGTAGGTTAAAATTACTTAAAGACCTTGTCATGGAGATAGGGGTTTAATTTTTGCACTGTATTTTTAGTAGTAGACTTTAAAATTTATAAAATATTTAAAAACGAGGTATATATATATGCAACCTTTACAAAACGCTGGTTATGATAGGGCAATTACTGTATTTAGCCCAGATGGAAGACTTTTCCAAGTTGAATATGCAAGAGAAGCTGTAAAAAGAGGTACTACTTCTATTGGAATCAAATGTCCTGAAGGAGTTGTTTTAGCAGTAGACAAAAGAACAACCTCTCCATTGGTAGAAACCAAATCAATTGAAAAGCTATTTAAAATAGATGAACACATTGGATCAGCTACTTCTGGTCTTGTTGCAGATGCTAGGGCACTTGTTGAAAGGGCAAGAGTAGAAGCACAAATCAATAAAATTACCTACTCAGAACCAATTAGTGTAGAAACTTTATCCAAAAAATTATGTGATATGTTACAGTTATACACTCAAAACGGTGGAGTAAGACCATTCGGATCAGCATTGATTATTGGTGGAATCTACAATGACAAATGCAAGCTATTTGAAACAGATCCAAGTGGAGCATTAATCGAATACAAGGCAACAGCTATTGGTGCAGGCAGAAACCAAGTAATTGACGTATTTGAAGACAATTATAGGGATGACATGACATTGGATGATGCAATTGAATTAGCATTATATGCAATCAATGAGGCAACCGACCATGAAACCTG
>DAII01000027.1:17721-19358 GCA_002496065.1 Methanobrevibacter sp. UBA586 | reverse complement strand
TAAAGAAAATCCTGTATACAAAAAAATTTCTGCTGAAGAAGTACAAAAATACATCGATAATTTACTAGCTAAAAAAGAAGATGAAGAAAAAGCAAAAGCTGAAGAAGAAGCTAGTGAAGAATCTCATGATGAAGAAGAAAAAGAAGAATAATTTTTAAATATTTAATTGTTAGGAGATAATTCAATGGTAAATGTAGATGATGCAATTATTGCTAAGTATGAATCTTATGGAGAACATTTTGAGATTTTGGTAGACGCGGATTTGGCTGCGGAATTCCGAAATCCTGATGGTAATGATGTTGCCATTGAAGATCTTTTAGCAGTTGAAGAAATTTTCAAAGATTCCAAAAAAGGAGATAAGGCTTCAGATGAAGCAATGAATAAAATATTTGAAACTACCGACCCTTTGGAAGTTTCAAAAATCATCCTTGAAAAGGGAACTGTTCAATTGACTGCTGATCAGAAAAGAAAAATGCAGCAAGATAAAAGAAAACTAGTTATTAATAAAATTGCTAGAGAGANNCGGCACAAAGAATAGAAAATGCCATGGATGAAGCAAAAGTTAAAATAGATCCTTTTGTAGCAGTGAATCAACAAGTTCAAACAGCTTTAAAAGCAATCAAACCATTAATACCAATAAGATTTGAAAAAGTTAAGGTAGCTGTTCGTCTTCCAGGGTCTGCTGCAGGAAATGCATACAATGCAATTCATCCGTTCGGTGAAATCGTCAATGAAGAATGGCAACAGGATGGTTCTTGGATAGCTATTGTAGAAATTCCAGGAGGTCTTCAAGACAAATTCACTGGTAAAATGGCTGAAATATCTGGCGGTGAAGCAGAGACTAAAGCTATTAAATAATCTTGAGGTTTTACNNGAGAATAAAGATTTGGTTATTCCTGGGCAAGTGTTAGCTGACGATGACTACTACTCAGGAAGAGGTACTTTTAAAGAAAATGGCAAAATATGTTCTTCATTAATGGGCCTTGTTTCTTTAAGAAATAAAAAAATTAGGGTAATCCCATTGAAAAGTAAATATGTTCCTAAAAAAGGAGATGTAGTTATTGGAAAAATCGATGACGTTAAATTCTCTATGTGGGACGTTGACTGNNTACTCAGGCATTCTCTCTGCTTTTGAAGTATTCGGAAGAGAGAAAAGGGAACTGAGCAAGGTATTCGATGTCGGAGACATTCTTTTCCTAAGAATTATTGATGTTGATGAAGTCAAAAAGGCAAAACTCGGTTTGAAAGGAAGAGGAATGGGCAAGTTCAAAGGTGGAATTATTGTAGACATTGCACCAACTAAGGTTCCTAGACTCATAGGTAAAAAGGGTTCCATGATTAACATGATTAAGGACAAGACAGGCTGTAAAATAGTTGTAGGTCAAAACGGTCTTGTATGGGTTAAAGGTGAAGAGGACATGGAACAGTTTACCAAGGAGATTATCCATATAATCGAGAAGGAAGCCCACACCTCAGGTCTTACAAATAAGATTAAAAATAAACTATACCTAGAAATCGATGGTGAACTTCCTGAAGAGGAAAAAGAAGTAAACCCTGATGACTATGATGAAAACGGCTTGGAAAAACCTAAACTCCAAGATTTCAGAGATGAATTGGGAGATGAAGAGGAAGAGGAC
>DAII01000027.1:16192-17679 GCA_002496065.1 Methanobrevibacter sp. UBA586 | reverse complement strand
CCAAAAAGATGTTGCAGAAAAAGGAAAATCCATAAAAGAAAACGTTGCTCCTAAAGTTGAGGAAATCGCGAAGGAAGGTAAAAAGGCTTATAAGAAAAT
Organism: Methanobrevibacter sp. UBA586; assembly: GCA_002496065.1. GTDB lineage: Archaea > Methanobacteriota > Methanobacteria > Methanobacteriales > Methanobacteriaceae > Methanocatella. Next base: position 17,580 of record DAII01000027.1, on the reverse strand, counting down.
AGACTTCTATCAAAGATTGGAAGAGCTTAAGAAGAAAAATAAGTCTAAAGCTATTACATTAGGAAATAAATCAAAAAATTCATTGATTTTAAATAATAAAGATTATTAGATGGGGATATTAGACATGTCAGAATTTATTAGAGAGGACGGAAGAAAATACAATGAATTACGTCCTATAAAAATTGAAGCNNGGAGTTCTTGAACGTGCAGATGGTTCAGCATATTTGGAATTTGGTGGAAATAAAATATTAGTAGCTGTATATGGACCTAGAGAATCATATATAAGAAGATTATTGGAACCAAATACCGGTGTAATTAGATGCAGGTACAACATGGCTCCATTTTCAGTGGACGATAGAAAAAGACCTGGTCCAGACAGAAGATCATCTGAAATATCCAAAATTACCGCAGATGCATTAAGGCCTGCTTTAATGTTGGAAAACTACCCTCGTTCTATGGTGGACATCTACATTGAGGTAATCGAAGCTGAAGGGGGAACTCGTTGTGCTGGAATTACTGCTGCTTCCGTTGCATTGGTGGATGCCGGAATTCCAATGAAGGATATTGTTGTTGGATGTGCAGCAGGAAAAGTAAATGATGAAGTCGTACTCGATTTGTCTGAAGTGGAAGATAAGGAGGGTCAGGCTGATGTTCCTGTAGCTATCATGCCTAGAACAGGTGAAATTACCTTACTTCAAAGTGACGGTAATTTAACTGAAGAAGAATTTGATAAAGCTTTGAACTTAGCTATTGAAGGTTGTATGGAAGTAAGTAAACTTCAAAAAGAAGCTTTAATGAAAAAATATTCCACAGAATGAGGTTGTTTTTATGACTAAAATCACACCTGAAATTACAAAAGAAAGCATTATAAATCTTGTAAACAATGACAAACGTGAAGACGGCAGAAAACTTGATGAATACAGAGATATTAGTATTGAAACTAATGTAATTTCTAAAGCTGAAGGTTCTGCAAGAGTAAAGCTTGGAGATACTCAGGTCATAGTTGGAATCAAACCTCAAATCGGTGCACCTTTCCCAGACACCCCGGATTTAGGAGTATTGATGACTAACTGTGAAATGTTGCCTATGGCTGATCCTACATTTGAACCAGGACCACCTAGTGAAGATTCCATTGAACTTGCACGTGTTGCAGATAGAGGAATCCGTGAAAGTGAACTTGTGGACTTGGACCAGCTTTGTATTGAAGAAGGAAAACACGTTTGGATGCTCTTTATTGACTTGCACATTATTGATAACTGTGGAAACCTTTTCGATGCTGCTGAATTAGCTATTATGGCTGCATTGAAATCAACAGAATTGCCTACTGCAACTGTTGTAGACGATCAAGTTGTTTTAGATAAGGAGAACACCATTCCTTTACCAATCAA
>DAII01000027.1:15907-16137 GCA_002496065.1 Methanobrevibacter sp. UBA586 | reverse complement strand
TGAATGTTGGTGTAACAGAAGAGGGAAATATCTGTTCAATGCAAAAAGGAGGAAATCAACCTTTCACCAAGGAAGAAATTCTCAAATGTGTTAACATAGCTATTTCAAAAACAAAAGAATTAATTGAACATCTTTAAATGTCCTCAGGACGATTTAAATTTCTAAATTCTTTTTTTAATAATTTTTTATTATCTATTTTTATAAACTTACAGTTTTTTTCTTTTAAAAGA
>DAII01000027.1:9621-15892 GCA_002496065.1 Methanobrevibacter sp. UBA586 | reverse complement strand
GATCTGGTATATTGAGTGTAGGGGTTCTGATGTTTTCAGCTTGTTCTCATCATCATTGTAGGGCACGATGCAATCATATCCATCTGATATTTCATTAAAAAGAGTAGTTATGTGGTTTTTGGTTATGTATGGACTGTCACATGGCAGCACCAAAGCATAGTCCCCTGAAATGTTTTTGAGTCCTGTTAGAATGCCTGAGAGAGGGCCCTTATTCTTTATTTCGTCTTCAACGAACTTGATTCTATAGTTGAAGTTTTTCTCATTGATAAATTNNAACAATTACAGCTTCATCTATTTCATCTTCCAAAGTAGTAAGTATATGAATAATCATGGGTTTTCCATGAATATTCATAGAGCCTTTATCCTGCCCCATTCTTCTACTCTGCCCTCCACATAAAAGTATACAAGATTTCATTTTAATCAGTTATATATACATTGACTTCTGGATTGAAAGGATTCACCCTAAGTGTCAATGAACTCATGTAAGGGTANNTCCACTCATATGTTAATCTGCAGTAAACCCTGTCAATGTCTCCAATAAGGTGTTGGAAGTCTGCAGTAGTTATCTTGTCTAAATCACTTCTAAGTTCAAGTTCATCATCTAAATGGAACAGGGACAACAGTAGATTTGAGAAGCTGTCCTTTTCAAGAATATTTGGATTTTCCAACAGGTCTATTAAGAAGGTACGTTTACTGCTGATAAGTGACCTTATNNTGGACTTCAGAGTCAGGAATTTCCGGATTGAAGCTTACACCATTGGTTTTAAGATACTTGTAGGCATTTTTGAAGTCCTTGTCATCCCACTTGTCAATGTTTCTTAGGTTTTTTATTATTTCTCCATTTTCGGTATTTACCTTTGATATTATTTCAAGAAGCTCGTTTCCCAATTCTGAGAAAAACACTCCTAAAATCATGTCTAGCTTGTCTAAAACTGCTTCCTTTTCCTTTTTCTCAATAACACTTTCAATCACAAGCACAACTACAAGCACATCAATTGGGATAAACGCACAATCGATTACGATGTAGAAGAATACCTTGTCTGGTTCATGCAAGCAAAAGAATGCGAATGCATACATAATAATTGAAGCGATAAGCAGTATTATAGCATATTTTATTTTCCAATTAATTTTCATGTTTTTTCATCTCTTTTTGGCTGATATTATGGCAATGGGATTTTCCCCCATCATCATAATTCCACGATCAAGAACACGGCCTTTTGAGATATTAACTTCCATTATTTGGGGATTGTAACCTAAATCTTTCAATTTATTGACGGCTTCTACCTTGGTATCGNNCAAGGATAGCTGTTACTATGATTCTTCCTTTTGGATTCAATTTTTCGTCAACCAGCTCAAGGATTTCATCAAGCTCACGGCCACTTCCACCAACAATCGCAATATCTATACAGTCAATGACTTCTAAAGCATTGGCTCCATCATCGTTAATTAATGTTACGTCTCCATCTATATTAAACTTTTTAAGGTTCTTCTTGGTAAGCATTATTGCATTAGGGTTGGTATCTATTGCAATCACTTTGTCTGCAACTTGGGCAAATTCACATGTGAATCCTCCGGTTCCACATCCAACATCCACAACAAGGTCTGTTGGTTTTACATCTGCCTTATAGAGTACTATTGCTCTTATGGCTTCCTTACTAGGTCCTGGCACGTCACAGGTTGTTATAAAATCAAAATCATTTAACATCATTCCCACCTTCTATAAATATCATTTTCAATTTTCAGGCTGTCAAGTATCTTACCTACAATGAAATTTACCTGCTTTTCCACACTTTCACTTTCACTGTAGAATGCAGGCATTGCAGGTAGTATTATTGCACCTTCCTTGGATAAACTTAACATATTTTCAATGTGAACTGTTCTAAGAGGAGTTTCACGAGGAACAATTACGGTTTTCCTACGTTCCTTCAGGCTTACATCAGCAACTCTTGTAATAGTATTATCACTGTATCCGTTAGCTATTGAGGACAAGCTTTTCATTGAGCATGGAACAACAACTAATCCTTCAAATTTAAAGGATCCGCTGTTTATTGATGCTGTAAGGTCATGAAATTCATAGTAATTGTCTGCAAGGGCTTTGACTTCATCAAAGGTTCTGTCAGCCTCATAGTCAATTACGGTCTTTCCTGCATCACTTATTACTAGTCCTGTTTCAATATTCAATTCCTTCAGTGCTTCTAGGAGCCTTATTCCGTATTGAACTCCACTGGCTCCGGTTATTCCAACAACTATCATTTTTTCATCTCTTAGAATAATTTCAACTGATCGTAGTGTACTCCATGGTGCTTGTCCATGTCCACTTCCGGAAGATCAAGGAAGTTTTCAAGCTTGAACTTCTTGAACTTTTCTTGGTTTTCCTTTGGAACATATAGGCTTATGTCAGGAATATTGAATCTTGCTTTACTTAAAGCACCTACAATATTTGAAATTTCATTTAATGGATAAAGCTTTTTATCTACTGAAACCTGTGTTTTCATTTCATCAAAACGTGGGTACTCAGCTATATTAAGTATAACATAATCTTTATCTAAATTATAATATTCTGCTATTTCTTCTTCAGCCTTTCTGAGCTGATTCTGTGTAATCCTATAGATTTTTTCAGGAGTTTTGTAATTGTTCAACCTGACCACATGAGCTCTTTTGAAGAAGTTCCTGTTATCCAAACGTGTCATTATGTCTTTTATGAATCCGTCGCTGCTTCTGCAGAGTGCTATAATGTCGGTATCGTCATATCTGTAGATTTTCTTCTCTTCAATTGTCTTTTCATCAATTAAACGTCTTAGTATTCTTCTAAACATTGAATTGACTATTCTTGTTGTGTGATGTTGGTATACGCTGGGGTACATAAAATATCTGGATACCAATGCTCCTTCCGCAGCCTGAACACCTTTTATGTCTAGATTCAATGTCTTGTCTAGTTTCAGATTGGATATGAGTCTTTCATAATCAATGACTCCATAGGCCACTCCTGTATAGTGTGAGTCTCTTAGAAGATAATCCATTCTATCAACATCCAATTCTCCAGAGACGATAGGTCCTAACGAACCTTCTCCATTAATAATTTCAATAATCTTCTTTATGTCATGTTTCTCTTCAAGAATGTCTCTGATGGATGTGTTTTTGATGACGTATTTTGTAAGCTCTTCATGTGGAAAGGATAGAACTCCCTCTGATACGTGTGAAAACGGTCCGTGTCCAATGTCATGCAACAGTGCTGAGGTTTTTACAAGCTCTACATCCTCCTGTTCAAGTTCCAATTCATTGGACAGTCTGGATGCAAGATACATTGTACCTATTGAATGTTCGAATCTTGTATGGTTTGCTCCTGGAAATATCAGATTGATCAATCCAAGCTGTTTTATTCTTCTCAAACGCTGGAACTGTGGCTGATCCATTATGCTTATTTCAAATTCATTAAAGCTAATATCTCCATAAACACTATCCCTAATAAATTTCTTCTTTTCCCCCATCTTANNTTAATTGTTTATTTGTTATAAGTTATTTATTAATTAATTGTTTATTCTTTTGTTTAAAAATTTACAGATTATTTTAATTTCACAATTTTAAGCATTATTTTGACTTATCAACATTTTTTCAAATATATCCTTTATTAGTATTATCTTCTATTTACTCTATTAGGTGGCACATTTTGCCGGTTTATTTTTAACCTATTTCATACAATCAACTAAAATTTTTAGTACNNTTTTTATTTTTACTAGTAGTTTGTTCATTATTTTAACTATTTATTTGAAGATTATTTATAGTTATCTTCTTTTACAAAACATTTATATAGTATGTTGATTAACTATTATATATCGGAAGACGGAAACCGACTTCCTACTTCTGAATTAATGAAAATTTAAAAAGAAAAATTTTCAATTATAATAATTTATATTTTAAAAAAATTTTATGAGAAACGATTTATATGGATGTATTCAGTGCAGGTGACACAGCATGGGTACTCATTTGTACAATTTTAGTTCTTATGATGAGTATTCCAGCGGTCGCATTTTTCTATGGTGGATTAAGTAAAAGAAAGAACGTATTGAACACAATGTTTTTAACATTCATTGCGTTTTCAATAGTTTCTGTAATATGGGTAATTTTTGGATATTCAATATCATTTGGAGAACCATCATTATGGGGCTTCATTGGACAACCGACAAATTTCTTCTTACAAGGAATTGGAATTGATGATTTAAGTGGATCAATACCAACATTGTTGTTTGTTGTATTCCAGCTTGCATTTGCGGGATTGACAGCAGCACTTGTTTCTGGTGGTATTGTTGGAAGAATGAAAACAAAAGCTTGGGTAATTTTCATTACAATTTGGATTTGTCTTGTTTACCTCCCTATTGCTCATTGGGTATGGGGTGGAGGATGGTTAATGAATATGGGTGCTCTTGATTTCGCAGGAGGTACCGTTGTTCATATCAACTCTGGAATCACCGCTCTTGCAGTAGCTTTAGTCCTTGGAAAAAGAAAAGATATATCATTAATACCTCATAACTTAGGATATGCAGTTTTAGGTGCAGGTCTCCTCTGGGTAGGATGGATGGGATTCAACGGTGGATCCGGTCTCGGTGCTAATGGACTTGCAGCAAACGCAATTTTAGTGTCAAACATTGCAGCAGCAACAGCTTTAATTGTATGGACAATAATGGATACAATCATGGTAGGAAAACCTACAGTATTAGGTGCAATATCTGGAGGAGTAGCTGGATTAGTAGCAATCACTCCGGCAGCAGGATTTGTAGACATTCCAGGAGCATTAGTGATTGGTGCAGTAGCTCCAATAGTATCATACTTCGCAATCTACTACTTAAAACCAAAACTAGGTTACGACGATGCTTTAGATGTATTCGGAATTCACGGTATGTCTGGAATATGGGGTGCTATCGCAACAGGTATATTTGCAGCACCAGCAATCAACGAGGCAGCAGGATTGTTATATGGAAATCCTGGCCAGCTCTGGATTCAAATTGTAAGTGTGTTAGCTACAATTGTTTATTCATTTGTAATAAGTTATGTATTGGCTAAAATACTTGACAAGGCTTTAGACGGNNGACAAGGCTTTAGATGGAATCAGAGTAAAAGAAAACGAGGAAGTAACTGGTTTAGATACCAATCTTCACGAGGAATCTGCATACAACTTTAACTAGAGGTGTTTAGATGAAAAGTGTAGTAGCAATTATTAGGCAGGAAAAATATCAGGATGTAAAACAGGCTCTTACAGCTATTGGCTGTGAAGGAATGAATGTCTCTGAGGTAAAGGGAAGAGGAAGTCAAAAAGGTATAAAGGAATCCTACAGAGGATCCAGTTACTGCATTGACTTAATTCCAAAAACACGTATTGAAATCATCGTAAAGGATGAGGGCGTGGACCCAATTGTAANNTAAATGCAATTTTGGAAAGTGCAAAAACAGGAAACATTGGAGACGGAAAAATATTCGTTTACCCTGTCGACAATGTTATTAGAATAAGAACAGGTCAAGAAGGAGACAGTGCAATTTAAGCACTCTCCCATATTTCCCTATTTAATAGGATCTTACAATACCGTAGATATCTGAGATATCTACCCATGTTGTAATTCCTTTGGTTTCATAAAGAATACCATTTATCTCTTCATAGCTTACTTTTTTATTATCGCTTGTCAGATAGACTTCGTCATTATCAATTTGATTTACTCTTTTTACAATAACTCCATATTGGGGACTGTTTGCAACAACAATATCATTTACATGAATGTCCTTGGTTTTTTCTACGGTAATATCTTGGCCATCCTGTAGGGTCGGAACCATTGAAGTTCCTTCAACATTAAAAACAGTGGAAAGTTTGTCGTGGCCACATTCGGAATTCAGATTAACCCGCAGGTTATCAATTCCATAATATGAACCTAAATCCTTAATTCTTTGTTTTACCGAATCAACATCTGAATCATAGTCATTGAGCTCTTCTAAAACATAATTGCAAATGTCCTCTTCCAACAAATCTGTGCTAACGAAAACAGAATTGACTTTGGTGGTTACAGTATTGTTTTCAATATAGACATCAGCCACAGGTCCTGTCAGTTCACTGAAGGCAACATATCCTGCTATGGCCACTATAAATAAAATAAAAAGAGTAAGAACAAAACTTTTTGAAAACTTACTCATAATATAACCTATTCAATTGTTAAATCCATATTCAACAATGCCTTCATTGTTTCGATATCAATCTGGCCAGGAGCAGTAACGTCTGTCCCAGCTGCAC
>DAII01000027.1:0-9607 GCA_002496065.1 Methanobrevibacter sp. UBA586 | reverse complement strand
CCAAATCACTCATTGAAATAGCTATCACATCCTGATAATGTGAGAGAATGGCAAGTATCTTCAAGGTATCCTCCAAATCATTTGGCATGAAAGCTACCTTTGCAATGTCGCCAACCGTTTTTTCCTTCTCTACTATGTAGTAGATTTCGTCAAGTTCAGGAGTCTTTTCAAAATCATGATATGATACAATTAGCTTGGCATTGTAGTCATTAAGTTCTTCGATGTATTTATCATCACTCTGTAATTCAATATCAATATATTCAACTAAATCTGCACATCCTTTTAGGATGTCAATTCTTTCATCCTCACTACCTTTAAAAGATCCGCCTTCAGAACATATTCTGTTGGTTACAATCATTGGAAAATTGATTTCCTCAATTGTTTTGGTGATATCTTTTAAATTAGGATTTTTAAGGCCGTCTACTCTAAATTCTAAAATGTCTGCACCTTTCTTTATACAATCTTCAGCTACAGATATTACTTTATCAGTACTTTCTTGGAATATTGGTATTGCGATTTTAGTTTGAGAATACATTTTTCACCTTATTTATAAATTTGGATGGGGTCATTTATTAATTTAATTGCAATAAGAGATATTATACTCAAGTAAAATTTCTTAAAATATATAAAAGATAATTAATAAATAAGTTTTTAGTTTATAAGTTTCTGAGATTTTAAAACAACAGGATTACTATGAAAAGGAAAAGCATAATAGAATTAAACATAGCTATTGTTAATAGGATATTTGGATGGCGTTTTAGAGTAGCCAGATTAACAAAACAATCAAAAATATTAAATAAAATAATCAAAAAAGCACTTTTTGAGGATGATGAAATTGTTTTTGTTCCAAACTCTATTGAAGTCAATAAAAAAATAGAATCTGACGGATTAGAATTTTTACCGACTGAGGTCTTGAAGGAGGTTATCAGAAGAACTGATGACATTGTAATCATGGATTCATGTCTGTGCAGATCTTCCAATGACTGCAAGGACTATCCTCAGGACTTGGGATGTATATTTTTGGGTCCAACTACCAAAAAAATTCCAAGAACAGTATGTCACGAGGCAACCGTTGAAGAGGCATTGGAACATGTGGACAATGCCGATGCCGCAGGACTAACTCATATGATTGGTAAAAATAAAATAGATTCTATTTGGATGAATGTGGGGCCTAGGGACGGTCTTCTTACAATCTGCCATTGCTGTCCTTGCTGCTGTTTATGGAAAGTAATTCCAGATTTGAATCAGGATATTGTAGATAAGATTGAACCTTTGGAAGGTGTTTCCATAGATTTCAACGAAGATAATTGCATTAACTGCGGAAGATGCCTCAATGAGGTATGTATGGCCGATGCAATTGTTCCAAGTGACGATAAGGTCATTATAGATAAGGATAAATGTATTGGGTGCGGATTGTGTGTAAATGTTTGCAATCAGGACGCCATTACACTGTCATTTACTGATGATGCCGTTGACAAGGTAGTCAATAGGATGCATGGTTTAATTAAATACTAACTTTAATTACCATTAACTTTTTTTTTACTAATATTTAAATAAATTAAAACACATATATTTTAATGAATAAAATTTTTAAAATTTTATATTTCACATAATTAAACAAAAAGGGTGTTAATTTGAAAATTACATCTATTGGTGCAGATATATCTAGAAATGATGTATCCTGCAGTGATTCTTTAATAAAAAATATTGAAGCAGATATGTATAAATTGGAAAAACTGTGAGCAGTTAAGGCTGCTTTAACAAACGTTACAGGAGATGACGTTGTAATATCTGCATTTGTTGAAGATAACTTNNTAAAAAACAATGCCGAAAATCTCGGTGATTTGAAGGGGATTTCTCAAGATCCTAACGCCGCAGGAGAGGGAATCTCCTATGCTGAAGCCAATATTCGTGAGGACAGATATCCTGATGCAGTTATTTTAGGTTTTGATACATATGGTGGAGAATCCTTTGTAGGTAAAGCGGCCAATTCTGCAATTAAGGCAGCTACAAACATGGATGATGTAACAGACGTTTCAGATTTGATTTTANNATGTATCTCCGGAGACTGACGATCCTGTTATTGTAGCCACAATTGAGGATATTGAGTCTGTTGGTGTTGTTGCAGGTGCAATGATTGGAGCGGCACTTGGAAACAAGAACACCTATCTCGTTGAAAGAGGTAGTGTCTGTAATGTCCTTCCAGGTAGTGTTATTTTTTCAGCTACTGCGTTCATGAATGGAAATGTGATTGATTTAGCTGTTCCATTTCAAAATAAAACAAGGATTTTAAAATAAGGAGTGAATTTTTATGATTTTGTTAGTTAAAGATACAAAATGTTTAGTTCAAGGAATTACAGGTAAGCAAGGTTCTTTCCACACTAAACAAATGTTAGATTATAATACAAACATTGTAGCAGGTGTAACTCCAGGTAAAGGCGGTCAAAACTTTGAAGGAGTTCCTATTTTTAATTCAATTGAAGAGGTAAAGGAGGAAGTGGACGTAAACTCATCCATAATTTTTGTTCCGGCAAAATTTGCAAAGGATGCTGCATTTGAATCAATAAGGAACCTAGAATTGGTTGTAATTATTTCAGAGCACATTCCTGTTCATGATTCAATGGAAATAATGAGCTATGCAGATAAGATGGGAACCACCGTTATAGGTCCAAACACTCCTGGAATAATCTCTCCTGGAATTGGTAAACTGGGAATTATGCCAACCCACATTTTCGAAAAGGGAAATGTTGGTGTAATTTCAAGAAGTGGAACCCTCACCTATGAGGTTGCAAGCCAGCTAACACGTGCAGGAATAGGTCAAAGTACATGTGTAGGTATTGGNNNATTTGAAAAGGACGATGAAACCGATGCAATAGTTCTCATTGGTGAAATCGGAGGAAATGCGGAAGAGAAAGCAGCTGAATTCATTAAGGAAAATATATCCAAACCTGTAGTATCATACATTGCAGGAATGACTGCACCTCCAGGTAAGAGAATGGGGCATGCAGGAGCTATTATTCAGGGTAATTCAGGTACTGCAAAAAGCAAAATCGATGCATTGACCGACGCAGGCGTAAATGTAGCTTCAATGCCATCAGAAATCAGCAGACTTGTTAGAGATTCTATTTAAATGTGAAATTATGACTCCAAAGGAAATTATTGAAAAACTGTTAAACAGTGAAATGAAGCTGTATGAAATAGAAAAGTATGTATCAGTAAAGGAAGCCACAGACATCAGAAGGGAATTTATCGAAGAATATAGTGATGCCAAACTTGACAATATCGGAAGCTATACATTGGATATTGAAAGGGCTTCCAAAAGAAACATGGAAAATCCTATTGGAGTTCTTCAAATTCCTATGGGGATAGCAGGACCTTTAAAAATCAACGGTGAACATTGCAACCGTGAGGTTATGGTTCCATTGGCTACCTCAGAGGGAGCACTTGTTGCATCAATCAACAGAGGTGCATCAACAATTACAGCATCAGGAGGAGCAAACGCTCGTGTTATTTCAGACATCATGACAAGAGCTCCAGCCATCAAGACAGAAAATGCCGTTGATGCTCTTAAAATCAAGCAATGGTTTGAAAACAACTTTAACAAGCTAAAGGAAATAGCTGAATCAACAACCTCTCATGGAAAACTGCTCAAGATTGATCCGATAATCATCGTTGGAAACTATGTTTATCCACGTTTCGTTTATTCAACTGGAGACAGTATGGGTATGAATATGGTAACAATAGCTACTGAAAAGATATTGGATGAAATGACAAGAGAAACAAGTGCAATTCACATTGCATTAAGTGGAAATGTCTGTGTCGATAAAAAAGCAGCAGCAATTAACATAATAGAGGGAAGGGGAAAATCAGTTGTTGCGGATATTCTCATTCCAAAGGAAATAGTAAATAAAAAGCTCAAAACAACAGCAGAGGGCATTGTTGAAGTTAATACAGTTAAAAATCTTATAGGATCTGCCGCTTCAGGAAGCATGGCATACAATGCACACTATGCAAATATGGTTGCAGCAATATTTCTAGCAACAGGTCAGGATGCGGCACATGTTGTTGAGGGTTCTCTAGGGATTACAACTGCTGAAAACCGTAATGGGGATTTATATTTCTCTGTCAATCTTCCGGACCTGCCAATAGCTACTGTAGGTGGAGGAACATCATTGGAAACAGCCAATGAAGGATTGAATATTCTTGGCGTTGCAGGTTCAAACAAGGCTTTGGAATTGGCTGAAATTGTAGCTACCACTGTTCTTGCAGGGGAACTGTCCCTCATTGCAGCATTATCTGCAGGACATCTTGCAAGAGCCCATCAGGAATTGGGTAGGGGTTAGATTGTTCGATGATGAATATTTTGAAGATTTCCTATTTCCGGAACTCACTCTTGAAACTGAAGACATTGTCATGAATCTTGTTGTAAAAAAAGACTATTCAAAATTCAAAACGGTTGAAGAGAGAAAAAAAGAGTTTATAATGGATTTAAAACTTTTTATTAAGGAATTCGATGAATCTGAAGAGTCCATTGAGTTTTTTAAATATTTTGATGATTAATTTAATCATCTATTATCTATTTTTTTATCTAAACATTTCATTTATTCTTTCTAAATTCGGATTTGATTCATTTTTATTGAAGAATTACACAAACTTAATAATTCCTTCATCCAGAAAGTATAGGAATGTTATTCTAAATGGTAATCTTGACTTCATTTTAGTTTACAATGGTTGTTTTTAATGAAAATGCATTCTCTCAAGCGAAATCCAATCTTGACAGTGGTGTTTTGTTTAAAAATAAAAAGTTTAATATTATATTTTAAAATTTAGCTTCACTAAAACATAGCTATTCATATCCATATTAAAGGTAAATATAATCTAAAATAAGGAATTCAATAGATTATTTTTGTTCTTTTTTGGAATTCATTATCTTCAATAGGCTTTTCATGTCCACTTTTGTTTCAAAGCAACCTGTTGTTTTAAGCAATGCTCCTTGAGGGCAGAAGTCTGATAGAAGCATCATAATCTGATTCAGGTCTGAGTGACAGGCAACGCCGATTACTGCTTTGAATTTCTTTTCCTGGGCTATCTTTTTAACGAAACTGGATCCTGGTACGATATATATCTCATATTTGAGCTTTACTCCTTTGTTGTGGATGACTCCAATGGAACATTTTCCACATTCGGTACATATAAGTCCTGTTTCCTGAAGGAATGCCTCACAATCTCTATGTCTTAGGCAATGTGGTAGGAAAATCAGGGTTTCGTTTGCAGGAATTTTGCTGAATTTCTCCATATTTACCTTATTTCTGGCTTTTATTCCAATGATGTCAACAATTGACTCATCCTTTTTAAACAGCTTCAGCACCTTTTTTATGGGGCTGTATAGAAGATCAATTAGAAATATAATCACTTTAGGAAAAATCAGAATATTCTTCTTAAGAAGAATGCTACCTAAAACCAATACAACTGCTATTAAAATAGCTATTATGATAATAAGACTTACAATTAGCTGACCTAAAAACAGGTAAAATGACTCAAACATGAAACAACCTAAAATTTTTCAATGGTATATTGGACATCTCTATTCAATTCAATGCCGGTAGAAGTTTTTTTAATTTCTAAATCATGAAGCTCATGGGTTGAACAGAGAACGGTCTGTTCAGGGTGTGTTCCTGGAGTAATGTTGCAGTTAAGATTAACCACATCACCAACGGAAACGACAGTTGACAGTCGTTTGGTAGAAGGATGGTTTTTATTGAGAATGACCAAAGGTGAGTCTTCCTCTCTTGTAAGGTATGCTAGGGAACGTATTGATCGTTTATTACCCTTAAGTGATGAAACAGCTATGATATCTTCTTTTTCAAGAAGTTGAACTATTTCCTCGTCCTGTGTGGCTATAAACTGCATCTTGTTTTCCTTTGCTACCTTGACGACACCTACAATTCCTTGCGGTGATTCCAAAAAGAGAATTTCATCATCTTTCAAATCAATTTTCAATAATATCCCTCTATTGATAGTTTATTCTTTACATTCTACATTGTCACTTTGGCATGAAGGACAAATTACTTTTTTTCCAATACTTTTAAACTCATTTCCACAAGCCAAGCATCTGTATCTTTTTGTTTTCAATTTATTCAAATCTATATCGGCCATTGGCCCACCGGTGGAACACATTATAGTTATAAGACTCCGTGAATTTATTTTTATATTATAAAATATTAATTGTATGAGATTTTTATCAATAGATTTATATAATAGAAGTTTATAGTATTAATTATACATTTTTTAAGGAGGATGAAAAAATGGTAAAATTCAATGAAGATATTGAACAACAATTATTAGATATTATCAAACAACATGAATATAAAGACAAAGCTGAAGTATTAGATTATGATATCATAGGGAATGAAGTTATTTTTAATGTAAGTATTAACAATAGTGAAAAAATCCCTCTTGACGACTTATTAAAAATCGCTGATATTATCGGAGGTTGCTTCGAATATATTACTGTTGTAAATGAACAATACAGATTCTATTACACCTATAGCGATAAATGTGTTTGTGATATGTAGATTTACATATCCTTTTTTACTTTTTTTTTAAAAAAAATTTTCATTTAGTTTGTATAATATGATTATATAAACTATTTAAATTATTAAATTAAAATATTTTTATATAAAGGTGTATTTATTATGAAAGCAGATGCATTAAAAATTACAGATGGTGTCTACTGGGTCGGAGTTTTAGATTGGGATCTTAGAGACTACCACGGATATAAATTAGACGGAACTACCTACAACTGTTATTTAGTGTTTGGTGAAGATAAAGTAGCTTTAATTGATAACGTTTACCCTGGCCAAGGTGCTCAATTATGGGGAAGAGTAAAAGACGCATTTGAACAGGAAGGAAGAGAATTTAACATTGATGTAATCATTCAAAACCACATTGAAAATGATCACTCAGGAACCCTTGTTGAATTTGTCAAAAAATTCCCTGATGTTGAGGTATACTGTTCTAACATGGCTGTTGCAGGATTGAAAAATCACTTGCCATACTTAAAAGACTTTGATTTCAAAACAGTAAAAACAGGAGACCAAGTTGAACTTGGTGGAAAAACCTTACAGTTTGTAGAAGCTCCTATGCTTCACTGGCCGGACAGCATGTTCACATTTATAGTTGAAGATGGAATCCTATGCTCCAACGATGCATTTGGTCAGCACATCTGTTTAAGTGAAAGATATGACTATGAAGTTGATGAAGTTGTATTGATGAGAGAAGCTCAGAAATTCTATGCAAACCTAATTACTCCATCATCAATGATGTACAGAAACAAAATTGCCGAATTGGAAAATGCAGGTGTTTTAGAACAGGTTAAAATGATTGCTCCTTCTCATGGTCAAATCCTAACAAAACCTGAAGTAATCATTGGTAAGTACAACGAATGGTCCAATGGTGTCTGTAAGGACAAAGTTACCTTTGTATATGATACAATGCATCATTCAACTCCAAAAATGGCTCAGGCAATGGCTGAAGGACTCATGTCTGAAGGGGTTGAAGTGAAAATGTACTACCTCCATGAGGATGAAAGATGTGATGTCGTAACTGATATTTTAGAATCCAAAGCGGTATGTTTCGGTTCACCAACTATGATGAACAACCCATATCCAAGTCTTGGAGATATCATCTACTACCTGACTGCTCTTAACTTCAAGGCAACTACCTATGCCAGAAAGGCAGTATGTTTCGGTTCCAAAGGATGGGGTGGAGGAGCTAACAAAAAACTTGCTGAAGACTTGACCGCAGCTGGTTTCGATGTTCTTGATCAATACGATACCACTTATATACCAACTGAAGATGTTTTAGATCATTGCTATGAAATGGGTAAAAAACTATCTAAAGAGATTAAAGACTAAAACTCATATTTTTTATGAGTTTCTATTTTTTTTATTTTATTTCCCGTAACCTTTTTATATAACCTTAAACTCATTTATTATTGTTGAATAATTTAATTTAATTAAGGTGATATAATGGCAAATCAACCAATATTCATTTTACCTCAAAGCACTGAAAGATACTCCGGAAGAGACGCTTTGAGAATGAATATTACAGCTGCTAAAATTTTAGAAAACATTGTAAGAACTACTCTTGGGCCAAAAGGAATGGATAAAATGTTAGTTGACTCAATGGGAGATGTTACAGTAACTAATGATGGGGCAACCATTTTAAGAGAAATGGATATTGANNGGCTTGTGGAAGTTGCTAAAAAGCAAGAAGAAATCGTTGGAGATGGAACTACTTCTGTTGTTGTAATCGCAGGAGAATTATTACAAAAAGCTCAAAAATTGTTGGAAGATGGAATAGTTACCTCAGTTATTGTAAAAGGATTTAGAAACGCTACTGCAAAAGCAATTGAAATTTTAAACAACATTGCAATTGATGCAAGAGATGAAGAAACCCTAAAAAAAGTAGCTATGACTGCAATGACAGGTAAAGGATCAGACTTTGCAAAAGAACAATTGGCTGATTTAGTTGTTGAAGCAGCATTAAGAATTGAAGAAGACGGTAAAGTAGAAAAAGACAGCATTAACATACAAAGAATCTCTGGAGATTCCGTAGAAGACTCATTCTTGGCTGAAGGAATTATCATGGATAAAACTCCTATTTCAAAATCCATGTCCCGAGACATTAAGGATGCAAAAGTTGCTCTTATAAAATATCCTATCCAATTAAAAGAAATCACTACTGATACTAAAATTGATATTACAAGCCCAGACCAATTTGAAGCTTTCCTAAGCAATGAAGAGGAAATGGTTAAGGATTTAGTGGATTGTGTTGTTAAATCCGGTGCAAATGTTTTATTCTGTCAAAAAGGTATTGATGACATGGCAGAACATTACCTGAAAAAAGCAGGAATCGTAGCCTACAAACGTGTTAAAAAATCTGATATGGAAAGACTCAACAAGGCTACCGGAGCTCAAATCGTAACTGATATTGAAGATTTAACTCCTGATGTATTAGGTTCTGCAGGCCACATTTTTGTTAAAAAGATTTTTGATCATGAATTGACCTTCATTGAAGAATGTGAAAATCCAAAAGCCACTTCAATTGTATTGAGAGGTAGTACCCGTTATGTAACAGAACAAATCAGCAGAGCATTAGATGATGCTTTAGGTGTGGTTGCAGCTACCATTGAAGACGAAAAGGTTCTTGTTGGTGGAGGAGCTACTGAAATCGAACTTATAAAACAATTGAGAGATTACGGTGACTCTGTCATGGGAAGAGAACAATTAGCTATTTTGGCATTCGCTCAAGCTTTGGAAATCATCCCTAGAACCTTGATTGAAAATGCAGGTTTAGACACCATCAATCTTATTGCAGACTTAAAGGCTGCTCATGAAGAATCTCCTAAAATGGGAATTAATGTATTCACTGGTAAAGTAGTTGACATGAAGGAAGAAGGAGTATTGGAACCTTTAAAAGTTAAAATGCAAGCTCTTCAAGCATCTACTGAAGCTGCAGAAATGATTTTACGTATTGATGATATGATTGCAGCTAAAAACGGATTAAAATCAACCGGTCCAGATGAATCTGGAAATGATAACAG
>DAII01000029.1 GCA_002496065.1 Methanobrevibacter sp. UBA586 | reverse complement strand
GTCTTCTCCGGAGATTTTTCTTTCTTCCACAATACCTGCTTCACCTAAGTCAGATTCTTCTAAGTCATCTAAGTTAGATACAACGGTAGCACCGGTTGCTCTTGCTAATTTTTGGATGTCAGATTTTTTAACTCTTCTTACAGCTAAAACTCCTGCTTTAGCTAAGTAGTGTTGTGCAAGGTCATCGATACCTTTTTGTGCGAATAATACATCTGCTCCAGCGTCAACAACTTTTTGAACCATTTCTTTAACCATGTTTTCTTCTTGTTCAATGAAAGCNNGATTTCAGCGTCAACTTCAGTTTCTTTTACTTCAAGAGGACTGTTGATTAATGCGATTTTAGCGTCTTTGACTTCTTTAGGCATACCTGGGTGTACTCTTTCCTTGTCTACAATTACACCTTCAACTAAAGTTGAGTCTTCTACAACAGCACCGTCTTTTTTCTCGATTTTAATGTGATCAATGTCAACATCATTTCCATCAGCTACTTTTTGTACAGCGTCAACGATTAGTTCAGCTAATGGTTCACGTGCAGCTTCAGTTCCTTTACCAGTCATAGCAGTCATAGCTACTTTCATTAAGGTTTCTCTGTCTACGGTATCAATTGAAATGTTATCTAAGATTTCTTGTGCTTTAGCTGCTGCTTGTCTGTAACCCATAGCTACGATGGTTGGGTGGATATCTAAGTCAAGTAAGTTTTCAGCGTTTTTCAATAATTCACCAGCGATTNNGATGATGACTGCAGTAGTAGTTCCGTCTCCTACTTCGTCTTCTTGAGTTTTAGCTACTTCTACGAGCATTTTTGCTGCTGGATGTTCAATATCCATTTCTTTTAAGATGGTTACTCCGTCGTTGGTTACGACAATGTCTCCGAGACCATCCACTAACATTTTATCCATACCTTTTGGACCTAAAGTGGTTCTTACGGTTTCTGCAAGTACTTTAGCTGCTAAGATGTTGTTTCTTTGTGCATCTCTACCAATCATTCTGTTAGTTCCTTCAGGTAAAATGAAAATCGGTTGTCCTTGTGCCATATTATCACCTAATTTAATTATTCTATAATTTAATAACTTGAGTATACTAAATACTAGTTATACTATAATAAGTGAGTTTAAGGTTATATAAATAGTTTACTGTTTTTCAACAATTATTGAAAAATCCTATGAAACATTAAAAACCCATCTCCTACTCAAGTTAAGAACAAATTATTCAATTTGATTAATAAAGGTTTGCAATTATCCCATAAAATTAAACATCCGATAAAATAATAAATAGTAATCATGGCATTTATTGATTTAACACATACCCTAATCGACCAGATGAAGGAATATCCGGGAGACCCGAAAACAAGGCTGAGAAAAGTATACGATGAGGACTGCGTTCTCTATGAACTTGAAACTGGACTTCATACTGGGACCCATATGGACGCCCCACTCCACTACATCAAAAAGGGCTTTACCATTGACCTAATTGATCTCAATAACTTTATCGGAAAGGCCAAGGTAATACATGAAAGTGAACAGGTCATTAATCCAACAGGACCCCTTGAAGAAATAGTTATAATAAATACAAATTGGCATAAGAATTGGGGTAGTGATAGCTATTTTGTTGATTATCCTTACTTATCAATGGAATTTACTGAAAGACTAATAGAAAATAATGTGAAAGGTATAGCTATAGATACATGTTCAGTGGATAAACCTGATGAAGATAAAATACATAGGAAACTACTAAAAAATAATATATGGATTCTAGAAAATATAGCAAACAGTGGCAAACTTAAAGGAAAATGCTATAAATCCTATTTTATTCCATTGAAAATCGAAGCTGAAGCTTCCCCTGTAAGGGCATTTGTTGAAAGGATATGATTATTGCTTATCCAATCTAAATGGAGGAGTTTCAGGTTCATTACTTGAGTAATATTCGTTTTCTTCCTGCAATTCA
Organism: Methanobrevibacter sp. UBA586; assembly: GCA_002496065.1. GTDB lineage: Archaea > Methanobacteriota > Methanobacteria > Methanobacteriales > Methanobacteriaceae > Methanocatella. The sequence goes on along the minus strand of DAII01000029.1, from coordinate 700 downwards.
TTGAAAAATTCGTTGATTTCTTCCAACCTTTTGATTTTATCTTCTTTTTTAGTCAGCTCTTCTTTTAAATTGTAATATTCCTCAACAGGGACGGACTGATTCCTAACCATGTCCAATTGAGTGTTGATTTCCTTAAGCTGATTGTCTCTGATTTCAAGCTCTTTTTCAAGAATCAGAATCTTGTTTTGACTTTCCACATCATTTTCAAGCTTGATTATTTCAATTTTATACTCATCAATCTGTCTTGAAAGGGTGTTGATGTAAGCGTCCTTTTCAGCAATGTTTTTATAAGCTTCATTTAACCTTTCGTTGATTTCAGAAAGTTCAAATTCCTTATACTGCTTAAGTTGATTAGCAAAATAATCCTTAACCTCTTCCAATGAAGTGTTAACGTAATTAAGCTCATAGATTTTGTTTTCCTTACGTTGAATATCCCTATCCTTTTTATCAAGTTCTTCTTTGAGAATATCAACTGCNNAGCCTTGAACTTAATCAAAGATACTTCTTTTTCCTTTTCTAAAACTAAACTTTCTAATTCTTGAATTTTACCACTTGCATCTTCCTGAGTCTTCTCATAATTCATGGCAGTCAAATCAAACTTAAGATTATTGACCTCCAGTAAACTTGATTTAATTAAAGATTGCAAGGTATTATTTTCAATATTGCCACCCATTTTCATTATAATCCCTTAAGTTCAGTA
>DAII01000060.1:1404-3122 GCA_002496065.1 Methanobrevibacter sp. UBA586 | reverse complement strand
ACAAAATCTGAATATTTTAAAGTAATTTTAAACTGAAAATAAAACTCTAAATTAAACTAATGTTATCAACTCTTAATTTTTACCATTAATATAATTGATTAAAAATAAAAAAAAATAATTGTTTTACTTGAATAAAACAATTAAAGATTTTAATTTTTTGATTTATGACGTACGTATCCGATACCGCAAATAATAGCTACAATAAATACCAATGCAATTGCTAATGCAATATTATCACTAGACTTTTTAGTTGCAGGAGTCTTTTTAGATATCTCGTGAGCTTTACCTTCACTAGCATCTTCTCCATTTTCACCATTATCAGCAGCAGCAGAAGCCGCATCTAATCCAACAGATGAATAACTACTTAATCCGTTATTGTTACTACCACTAGATTGTATTTGTGAGCTAGAGCTTCCAGAAGATTGTTGAGGATTATTGGTGGTTCCATTGACTTGAGTTTGAGGATTGTTATTGTTTCCATTATTGTTTAACAATGATAAAACATAATCCTTGGTTTGACCTTTCAATGATTCAACATATGACAATGCATTATTGTCATCTCCACCAGACATCAATTTCTTATACTGATCTGCTGTAATCCAAGTTTCAGCAGTAGCTTTTACACTAACAGGATCTTTAACATTTGGATTATCTCTTCCAGCATACATATCAATGTAGGCTTGAATTTGAGCGGCTCTTTTTGCTTCAGATGTAGAATATGCACTAGTGTCAATTGTAGCCCATTTGAAGTTGATTATTACTGCTCTACCAATGTTAAGATTTTTATCCCAGATTACAAGAACTCCTTCTTCGGTTGCTCCATCTTCATAGGTGGATTCTGTTTCATCACCAGGCAATCTTTGGTTGAAGTAGCTTTCCATACCCGGAGATACTCCAAGTAGGTATAACAAACTGTCATCTTTACAGTAAATACTTGAACCCATATAACTGTAGCTTTCAGAATCATTTAATGGATAGTTTTCCTGAATATAATCAGTTATGAAAAATCCTGGCTGTACTCCAGGACATGCATGATCATGGAATAAGAAAGTGATTAATTGGTNNTCCGTTCCATGCATTAACAATACTTTGTATATTAAACCAATTGTCTGGAATGAAAGTGGTTGAAAGCTTTTTAACCATTGTTGCATTGTTTAAACCATCATCAATGTTTATGTTAGCTACATGAGACCCATCAACATTACCAATGTAATAAGTTCCATCTGGGTTATATCTTATAAATACAGTCCATAAATTACCGCCATCTCTTAAAACATATGTGAACCATAATGGTTTCCATACTGCAATGTGAATCGGTAATAATGTTTTTCTTGAGAGGGTAGAACCGAAAACGCCAGCTATACCATCTTTTGCAGCTTCAGTGGTTGAGCCGTTTAGGTAAACATATCCTGCAGAGGTGAAAACACCAAAGTTAGGATTGTCCTTACCTATTTCAATACCTAATTCATCTTTGAAAATGTCTTTAGCCATAGTGCTTGAATTGTAACCTATTTCTTTGATTTGGTCATAGGTTAAATCGCCTGTGTTCATAGCATTGTTTTCTCTTTCAGCCTTAGGTAAAGTTTTAGCTAATTCTTGAATATAGGCATAATCAAGACCATGAGCTGGAGCTGCTTCAATTCTTACTTCTCCTGCATTGGTTGCATTTTTAACATTATTAGGATAGGTTATGTTACTTGCAGAACCAATGAAGTAAT
>DAII01000060.1:0-1361 GCA_002496065.1 Methanobrevibacter sp. UBA586 | reverse complement strand
CTGATATTGTAATTCCTCAAGACTTCCTGCATTAGGATCTATTCCAGTTTCTTTTTTGAAAGCTTCCTTATTTTTAGCTGAATTAAAACTCATTAAAATTAAAGTTCCTGAGCCTGGAGTTTTAATTTCATAGGAGTTGGTTGCAGGGTTGTATGCAACAACTGAGTCAGCCCATCTTATAAAAGCAATCATGTCTTTTGTAGCACCGGTAGCAGTAGTATCAAATCCAACATATGCACTTTTTCCAGGAGTTCCATCTAAGAAGAATAAAACCGCATCATCATCAGAGTCTCCAGGAACTCCAATAATTTTATATGAAGTTACATCTCCTGGAGATCCAGATCCTCCTTGAGTTTCCTGTCTAGGTGGATAATAGGTCAACAAAGTTTGTACGAATGTATATCCTCCTAAAGTTCCATCACAGATGTGACCGTGGAATGCTGCTTCTTGTAATACGTCTTTTGAAACACCTGCAACCCATCCATTAGCTAAACTTGCATATGAAAATGCATCTTCAGATCCAACTGCAGTGACAAATTTGTTCCATTCTGATCTTGTCATTTTATCGGAAATGGTTCCGACATAGCAAGGTGTTTTGGAACAGTTGTTGAATACTGCCACAGTTAAAGCGTTTCCTTTTTTAACTATGAATGCAAAGTTTACAGGGTCGACAGCTGTTTGACGTAACATTAATAAATTTCCTTTTCCTAAAGTTACTGTATTTCCGGTTTCACTAAGGATTCCGTTAATACAGTCCTCAGAGGTTTTTCCATTAATTTTTGGGACACCTGCAGTAGTGATGATTAAAACATCGTCTGCGGTATCAAAATCCAATAGTTTATCGGCAGCTATTGTAACTTCCTTACCGAGCTGGTAATTTTCAGTAGCGACCATATTAAACATTAATGAAGAATTAGAAATTATTTTTTGAATTTGACTAATATATCCGGGTGCAGATACCTCAACTGAATAATCAGTTACATTAGAATTATCTACTGTGAGAATGTATTTATTAGCTATTTTATTGGAAGTGAAATTAACCATAGCATCATTTGTATTTTTAATTACAAATGTTGGGGTGATTAAATCATCACTATACTGGTAGTTAACCTCTGCAGTGATATTAGAATTGTCTGCTGCAGAAACTCCATTTATAGCAGTTATTAAAAAAATACATGCCACAAAAAAGAATATATATTTTCTATTCATTAATTCACCGTTTATATTAATTTGTATACTCCAAAAGTATACTAAAATATCATATAAATTAATACTTTTATAAATATATTTATTAAAAAAATACTATATTAAATAATAAACGTAATACTTTTTCAATTTTTATATTTATTAAAAAGAATTAA
>DAII01000107.1:2622-2777 GCA_002496065.1 Methanobrevibacter sp. UBA586 | reverse complement strand
CATGGTGAATTTATAAATACTTATTGGAGTGATGCGGATTTATATAATAGAGTAAACGCATATGAGCCATCAATCATCCAAGTTGAAAATCCAAACGTTGGAAAACCTGATAACTGTCCTAATAATTGTGGTCTCTGTCAAGATCACAACACTTC
>DAII01000107.1:1676-2556 GCA_002496065.1 Methanobrevibacter sp. UBA586 | reverse complement strand
AAGATGAAATCAGACAGATGCTTAAGAATTTAAGAAACTTAAAGCCAGTACCAACTCCAGCTATTCAATATGCAGGAGGAGAACCAACCGTTCGTAAAGATATTGTTGAACTTATTAAAATGGCTAAGGAAGAAGGGTTCACTCATGTTCAGATGGCTACCAACGGATTAAGAATAGCTAGAAAAGAAGGTTTTGCAGAAGAATTAAGGGATGCTGGATTAAATACTGTTTATATGGCATTTGATGGTGTTACACCNNGGAACCTTACATTGCAAGCAGAGGAAAAGATTTGCTTCCTCAAAAGCTTAAGGCTATTGAAAACTGTAGAAAAGCAGGTTTGGGTATGGTTTTAGTGCCTACATTGGTTGGTGGAGTCAATGACCATCAGGTAGGAGATATCATCAAATTTGCATTTGACAATAGGGATATTATTTATGGTGTAAATTTCCAACCTGTTTCATTTGCAGGAAGAACTCCTTCAGACAAGGTAGAAGAGCAAAGAGTAACCATTCCTGATTTCGTCAACTTGGTATCAGAACAAACTTTAGGGCATTTGCAACCGGATAATTTCTATCCTCCATCATCTGTTGAACCTGTTTCAAGATTCATTGGTTTAATGGAAGGTGGGGTGCCTAGTGCAACCTTAAACTGTAGTCAGCACTGTGGAATAGCCACATATGTTTTCATTGAGGAAAGCGATGATCCGGATGAACCTGATAAATTGGTTCCAATCACTGATTTCATTGATGTTGACGGATTCTTTGAATTGCTTGAAAAATACTCTGATAAAATCGAAAAAGGAGGATTTGGAATCAAGCAAAGAACTCTTGCAAAGGCAGCTACAGAGATACCAAAATTAATCAACAAGAAGAACAAGCCA
>DAII01000107.1:0-1660 GCA_002496065.1 Methanobrevibacter sp. UBA586 | reverse complement strand
CTTACGATGCTTTAGGTGAATTCTCCAAGGATGCAATGCTTATTTCATGTATGCACTTTATGGATCCATTTAACTTTGACACTGACAGAGTTAAAAAATGTGTTATTCACTATGCAACACCTGATGGAAGAATCATCCCATTCTGTACCATGAATTCAATGTACAGAGAAAGCATTGAGAAAGAGTTTTCTACTTCATTAAAAAATTCCAATGATTAATTTTAGAAACTCTTTTATATTTTTTTTATAAACATTATATTGGATATTAAATGAAAGGGTTGTTTTTATATGATTATTAAATCACCTTCCAGATTGCATATGTCATTAATAGATTTGTCAGGGGCATATGGTCGTATCGACGGGGGTATTGGTCTTACATTGGAAAATCCTAATTTCGTTTTATTTGGTGAACCTACTGAAAAGGGTATTCAAATTGATTTTAGTGACAAGATAACTCCTAAGAACATAATTGAAGAGTGCACCATTAAAATTAATGATGCAGCCAATAGGATAATGGATTATTATAATGTGGAAAACGGATTTTATTTTAAGGTTAAGGAATCCTATATGCCTCATTCAGGATTGGGGTCCGGAACACAGATAGGTTTGTCTACAGCTAAAATAATCTCGGAGTATAGTGGAAATTCTACTGATTCTTTAAAATTAAGCACAATCATTGGTCGTGGAGGAACTTCGNNCTTTGACAATGGTGGTTTTATTATAGATGCAGGTCGTAGTATGAAAGAAAAGAATTCTTTCTTACCATCTTCAGCATCCAATGTACATCCTCCATTGCTTTTGGCCAACTATGATTTTCCAGAGGATTGGGAAGTTTTAATCGTAATTTTAAATAGTGCTGATGCAATCAGTGGAAACAAGGAAGTAAACATATTTCAGGATTACTGTCCTCTTCCTAAAAATGAGGTCATGGAAGTGTCCCATTTAATTTTTATGAATATTGTCCCATTTTTGCTTGAGGGCAATTTGCCGGCATTCGGTAAGGGAATAGATAAAATTCAAAGATTAGGATTCAAGAAGGTCGAAGTGGACCTTCAGACAGACAAGGTTAAAAATCTAATGAATAAGATGAGGGAATTGGGAGCCTATGGGGTTGGAATGAGCTCCTTTGGTCCTACAGTTTACACATTTTTTGACAAAACCAATAGGCATATAGTGGATGAAATTAGAGATTATGTAGGTGACGACGGTATTGTGTTTACTACCAAGGCTCAAAATTCAGGCCATGAACTAATTAAATGAGGCTGTGATATTATGGATGAAATTAAAGGAAAAACTTGGACATTTGGAGAAAATATAGATACAGATGTTATTATTCCTGGAAGATATTTAAGAACTTTTAATCCTCAGGACTTGGCTGATCATGTACTTGAAGGTGAACGTCCGGACTTTACTGAAAATGTTCAAAAGGGAGATATAATAGTGGCCGATGAAAACTTCGGATGCGGTTCATCAAGGGAACAGGCTCCGGTGGCCATCAAGACTGCAGGTGTGGATGCAATAGTTGCCAAATCATTTGCAAGAATTTTCTATAGAAATGCAATCAATATAGGATTACCAGTTATTGTAAGCGATATTGAGGCTAAGGACGGAGATATTTTAAAAATAGACTTGGCAAAAGGAATTTTGGTAAATGAAACAAC
>DAII01000132.1:2685-4054 GCA_002496065.1 Methanobrevibacter sp. UBA586 | reverse complement strand
AGGCCCCTAAAGTGTGCTCCAAATCCTCCGGTTCCTCCGATGTTTACGATTATCTTTTCTGATGATGGCATCTTATCGAAGAACCGTTCGAACTCTATTGTTTCAAAAATCGGTGCCCTGTAGTGAAATGCCATTACCTTGTTTGAGCCTTCACGGAGGGTCACATATTTCTGGTCTATTTCAACAGACTGACTCTTGTCTGATACCTTTGTGAATTTGATTTTTGAGCCTATATCTGAACTTGCCATATTTATCACTTTACTAATATTTTATGCAAATTTTAATATAAAAGTTTTAAGTACAATTTTAAGAGTTTATATATGATGAAAAACAATCTGTTACTACTTTAAAATAGTAGGAGATGTTTTAAAATGAGAAATTATGTTTTGATAACGTTGCTCATTGCAGTCCTGTCAGCCGGTGTGGTATTTGCAGCAGACAACCTTATAAACACCTCGCAGATTGACAATCACACCGATGATGGAGGATTAAATGAGAGCACAAATCAGGAAAATGCAGTTGAACACAACAATAAAACCATGGAAAACACAACAGACAAAAACGTTGTTGGAGAAACTCCGATTATGAATAGTGACTTCAACAATACTACACATAACCTAACCAACTATACAGAGACACCAGTTCCTATGATGGAAACAGGTCTTCCAGTAGTTGCACTTGTTCTAGTTGTTCTTGCAGCCATTGGTTTATATAGGAAAGATTAGCTAATCTTTCTTAATTATCTTTTTTTATGTCCTAGTGACAGTAGATATTAATCGAAATTTAAAAAAATTGCTGAAAATATTGTATGTGGAGTGAATATAAAAAAAGTGATGTTGACTTACTTGTTAAAACTGGCCTTCCATGAATTATTCTTGAGACATATAAAAGAAGCATTAAATATTTTTACTTAAACGGAACTCCTTTTTAAAAAATAAGAAAAATAGATGAGATTTTATTCATCTATTTCAATACCTGCCTTTGCAATGAGCCTACCTATAATTAAGGTTGCAATCACTGCAATTATGGTTACTATTATTGCATAAATCAATAAACTCCATACAGCATCACCTGCTGGAAGGAACTGTTCAATAAGTGCTTGGATAGCTCCATTCCATGCGGCACCTGCAACAAATGCAAAAGCAGTAGTTNNCAGAATCAGCCATTACTTACACCTCCAACTTTTAATTAATTATACTATCTACAGTTATGATTAATAAATATAATTGTTAATGTTAGAACATTTTAAAAGATTGAACAGATATATACAGCTTTATGAAAAATGTTAAGGTTGTGGCAGCCATCATAAGAAAGAATGAACAGATATTGGCTACCAAGAGGGGATACGGTGAGTTTGAAAATCTTTGGT
>DAII01000132.1:309-2679 GCA_002496065.1 Methanobrevibacter sp. UBA586 | reverse complement strand
AGAGGCCCTGAAAAGGGAAATAATGGAGGAGCTAAATGCATCTATCGAAATAGAGAAATTCCTCATAAACGTCAGTTACGACTATCCAACATTCCATTTAGACATGGACTGCTATATCTGCAGCCTACAAGGCCCCATAAATCTTCTTGAACATAAGGATGCTCGCTGGATTTCAAAAGATGAGTTTGACACCCTTGACTGGATTCCAGCAGACATTGAAATACTTGATGCTCTTGAGGATGAACTATGAACTCCGATTACACTTCATTTAAACCATCATTTTTATATAATGATTCTAGAAAGGGTTCCAAGGTACTCTCTCCAATCAAGGAAAACCTGAGCAAGTGTAGCGAATTCTACATCTCAGTGGCATTTATAACAGAGGGAGGAATAACTCCTCTTCTACAGGTTCTCAAAGAGCTTGAGGAGAGAAACATCCCTGGAAAAATCCTTACAACAAACTATCTTGCTTTTTCAGAGCCAAAAGCATTGGAGAAGCTTGATGAATTGGAAAACATTGAGGTTAGAATGTTTAATGTAGGAGCTGACAATCCTGGTCTTCACACCAAAGGTTATCTCTTTCGTGATGATGNNGGGTGACTACAGGATTATCATTGGAAGCTCAAACATTACTCAGAATGCACTTACCATAAACAAGGAGTGGAACATTGGTTTTACAAGCTCCAGCAGCAATGAAATCACAGCTGAAATCCTAAATGAGTTTAATAACCTATGGAGAGATTCCATACCTTTGGAGAAGTGTATTGCAGATTACCGGGATCTCTACCAGAAGAGAAGAATTATCATCGGAGAAACCTCCACTCCAAGCTATGAAAGAAAGACCTTGAAACCTAACTCTATGCAGAAATCATTCATCGCAAACCTTGAGGAGATTTATGCAAGAGGTGAAAAAAGGGCTCTTCTAATATCTGCTACAGGAACTGGAAAGACCTATGCTGCCGCATTTGCACTTCGGGAGGCCTTTCCGAAAAGGGCGCTTTTTGTTGTTCATCGTGAGCAGATTGCACTTCAGGCGATGGATACGTTCAGGAGGGTTTTTGGAAACACACGTTCAATGTGTCTTCTTTCTGGAAACTCAAAGGACTGTGATGCTGATTTTATATTTGCTACAATCCAGACTTTAAGTAAGGAATACATTCACACTAGTTTTAACCCAGATGAATTTGACTACATCATCATAGATGAAGTTCACCGTGCGGGAGCTGCCAGCTATCTAAAAATCATGGATTACTTCAATCCTAAATTCTATCTTGGAATGACTGCATCCCCTGACAGGAGCGATGGCTTTGATATTTATGAGCTATTTGACCATAATATTGCCTATGAAATAAGGCTTAAACAGGCACTTGAAGAAGATTTGTTATGCCCTTTCCATTATTTTGGAATAACAGATGTTTATATTGATGGTGAAGATGCAGAATTTAATAATGTGACAAGCAAAAAGAGAGTAAATCATATCATAGAGAATTTTTCGAAGTAAGTGCAGGGTTACCATAGGATAAGGACAATAAGCTGTTGAATGAGTTCCTGCAGATGTTATCATAAACGGAGTTCATATGATGTTTACTCAGATAGCCATGGGAGAGCCATGAAAACTTTCACATTAGGCAATGGATGGGAGAGTTTAGAAATAACTCTTGTTTCAAAGATCATAACACGAATAGAAACATATATAATCAATCATTGAATTCGTCGATAATAATTTGAAACGTACTTATTTGTATGAAGTAGTTAAATATCCATCAGATTTAACGCATTCATTCAGCACTTACAAGTATGGGAGCAGTTACAATCGATACGAATATTCAATTTCAAATGGAATAGTCGAATAAATTGTAGTAATGCTATTTACACCATAGCTATTGACACATCCAAAACCAGAGTTCATTTCTCTGTTAAAATAGTTCAAAAGAAAAAACAGTGGTTTAGGATGGAGAGATACAATATATTTGTAAGTTCAAAAATCTCTCATTACAGAGATACAGAAATTCTAGAATTAGGAGCATATCCATATAAGAAAGGATTGAAGTATTCAAATGCAAACCAGACAATAAACGAATTAAGCTCACATCAGAATAATTATCATTAAACTCAGATAGTATACATAATATGTATTATGATGACAGATGAGTTTGATACTTATGATTTATATTTAGGGAGAACTATGCTGTTTAACAATGTGGTCATAGAACCATGGAGCAATGATTGAGATGGAGATAAGGAATGTATTGAAATAGGAAGAATAATTGGTGATGCTGGGCTAAAGGAGATAAGGAGCCATGCACAACAATAAAAAGATTATATGATGCTCTTGAAGAATTAATTAATGACCATCCAATCTGAAATGAG
>DAII01000132.1:0-223 GCA_002496065.1 Methanobrevibacter sp. UBA586 | reverse complement strand
TTATGGCTAGATAGACTTGATAAGATAAAGTTATAAAATAATTAAAATAATTAATTTAATTAAGTCTATTCAAATATCTTTTTAAGCTGTTTGCCTAATTCTATTAATTGATCTAAATCAGATTTAAACATGTTTCTATCATTATTAATTGTTGATAAATCCATAGGAATTTTTCTTTCACTTTCCTTATATAAACTTTAATTATATAATGTTAGAGTATTAG
>DAII01000113.1 GCA_002496065.1 Methanobrevibacter sp. UBA586 | reverse complement strand
TCATAGGAATATTCCAAATCCAATTCCTCAAAAATATTAACCGGAACTAACACAGATAATGCGTCAGATTCAGTTGAAAGGTATGTTTCAAGTGTATAATCAATAATATCGGAAGAGATTAAAGGCAAATCTGCATTAATAAAAAGTAGAGTGTCATCCTTTGATTTGCTTTCAAAAAATTCCAAAATAAAACTCAAATCATCCAAATAGTTGTCTCCAGGAGTATCTAGAATCATAAGATCGTTTTCCAACTGACAAACATAATCCTTGGTTTTTGGAGTGTGAGGACTTGTAGCAATAACTACTTTATCAACATATTTGGACTCATCTAAATTTTCAAGTAGGTATTTAATTAAGGGTTTCTTGTATAATTTAAAAAGAGGTTTCTCAACAGGCAGATTAAGTCTTGTTCCTCTACCTCCAGACATCACAATTGCATAAATCATACAAATCAAAAAAAAAAGAAAAAAATTAAATTTTTCCTTGCATTTTCATTCTTTGTTTAAGAATACATCTCTCACCTTGACGTCCTCCAATAGGATTTTTAACTGTACCCATGGAATTCATACAACGTGCCATAATAGCTGAACCCAAAGCAAGACCGTCTTCAACAAAGACAGTATCTTTAAATTTATCTTGAGCATATTCCAAAATCAGCTCAGGTTTGCGACCGGTGACCCCTGCCCTTCCTGTGATTCCTAAAACGGAACCTTCAGCAATAGCATTCTCAGCAAATGCAACATCAAGACAACGGGAAACAATCTTGGCACTTACATAATCCATAGTGGACAATAGTACTGGAAGACCGTCGGCATCATACAGTTGTTTACCTAACTCTATCAAGTCAGGAATTCCATCACCGTTTGTACCCACATCACATCCAATCAATACATTACCTGCTTCTTTTGAAGCCTCAACATCAATAGGAACAGTACCAAAACGTGTGGAACCTTCAGGAACCTTTCTAATATCAATAAGTTTGTGAACCTCATCAGCATTGGCTTTTGCTTTTTTGGTATTTGCTTTTTTAATTAGCTTTTCTGAATACAAGTCAAGAGCTGCTCCCCCATTTTTGTCAACCTGACCTGAACCACGGGCAAGAGAGTCTGAAATTACTCCTGCCAAACCTAAAAAGTTACCTACTGTACTAGCATAAGGCTCTTCATCATTAACAATCCTACCTGCCAATGTAGAACCAAAGTCAAGGCTTACACAAGGATTTCTATAATCAACTTCAGTCCACTTTGAACCTAATTTAATACCTGCAGTAACCAGTTCACCTTCCATTTCATTAGCTACAGATTCTTTTCCCTTAGGTGGAACAACACTAACAACAGCACCATCAAACATTACATTCTCTAAAAGTGTGTGTTTTCTAAGTCTTTCAGGAAGTTGTGAGACACTCATTGCAGGAGACATTTTTCTAGGTGGAATACCAGCATCCAAACAACCATCCGCCAATGCAATAACAAGTTTACCTGCCTCTTCAGCAGTTGCAAAACCAGCAGTAACTCCAGTGGACCTTACAACAAAATCAAGATCCTCTTCCTTATCAACATTGGCCTTTTTAAGAGATTCCAAAAGAGTATCTCTAATCATTTCAGCCACTGCTTCTTTGGAAAGTTCAATACCCCAAACTGTTTTACCAAAAACTTCCTCATTAGCTTTTGGAGGTCTAATATCTCTAGTCATTCTAACAGTTTTATTAAGTAAATAACATTCACTGGTATTTAAATTAGTAGCAGTTACAATAGACTTGGTAGTAGTGTTACCAAGTTCAACTGATGCAGTCACATAGAAAGTATCTGGCTTCTTAACAACACCTGGACTTGCAGGGCCTGCCTTTTGAGCTCTCAATGAATCCAAACTTGCCTCATGAGATCTAGCTATAATTGGCTTATAANNAAATTTTACTTAAAAAAGACATTAATAAAAACCTCAAAAAATTAAGTTAAATTATAATATCTTTTTAAAATAATATAAGTTTTGTTAAAAAGTTTTTAAAAAAAAAGTAAAAAGAAGATTAGAAACTAATCTAATCTATAATAAGTTGTTGATTGGGTGGAATTCTACAGCTTCAATTCCCATATCTTTTGCTGCTTCTGCAATAAACATATCGGTTTGTGCTACTGCAGGGAAAGCAATGTTTGCGTTTTCGATAGGTCCAAAGAGTACGAAGTCTCCTCCACACATTACTTGGATAATGTTAGCACCGATATCACATACAGTGAAAGCTTGTTTGTTTTCTTTTTTGTAGTCTCTTAACCAGTCCCATGCAGATGGTACGTTGTGAATACCAGATCCTACTGGGTATCCCCATTTAGCTTTTTCTGCAAAAGAGGTTCTAGCTGCGATACCTGCACCTTGTCCTAAAGGAGTTACAGCAGTATCCATTAAAAATTTGTCAATACCACAGTCAGCTGCGATGTCAATTAAACCTTTGTCTACAGCACCGTCACCGTGATCCCAAATACCGATTTTACCGTCGATAGTAGCGTTCATTGGGTTGAATCCTAAAACGATGGAAGCTGAAATATCAGTTTCTGCAATTGCATCTAATTCAGATTGTTCTGCAGCCATGTTGATTGAGTTGTAAATAGCTCTTTCAGTTAATCCAAGTTCATCAGCTAAGTGTGCACCAGCTACTCTAGCTTCACCAGAAGTAGAGTCGATAAGGAATGGTTTGTCACAAATGTCCCCTACATATTCGATGTATTTTTTAAGAGCTTCTGGAGTTTGTCCGAATACTTGTACAATACATGGGTTACCTGTAACATCACTCATGGATTCCATTTCGTTAATTAAACTTTCTGCCCTACCTTTGTCAAAATCACCAGTTAATTCATCGTTGATGATATTGTGTCCACCGTAAAAGATGGTTCCTGCTAATACTGTTGGGTATTCCCCTGGTTGTCCACCAATTTTTACACCAGCAATATCGTATACTGTTTGTTCTTTATCAAACTTAAACATTAAAAATCCTCCTTAAATACGTCCTATAATAACATTAATAAACCTTGTAATAATTGGAATTTAAGTAATACAACTAAGATTATAAGACCTAATATCATTCCATATAAAATTCCAACATCTCTTCCAGTTTGTTGGCCTAAACGTTGGTAGTATTCACCAGCAGTGAAATCAACTTTTTCTTCTGCTTCATCTAATCTAGCAGCAATCGCATTGTATTCGTCTGCTGATACCATTACTTGAGGTATTGAATTATCTTCGCTCATCTATAACACCTCTATAATCCGCATATCTTTGCAAAGAATGGGATAATAATTACTAAGAAAATTGCTAATATAATACCAATAGCAAATCCTTTTACTCTAGTATCCACTAAACCAGCATAAAGTTTTCCTTCTCTAGCAATGAGTTTAGAACCATATTCCATATCCTCAGAGACATCTTTAATACCAGACATGTTTGGTTTGTTAGAAATTTTTACCATAACTTAATCCCCCTAGAATATTATGAATAAAGCACCAATTACTAATGTAAAGATTAATCCAAGCATAATACCTTGAACTTTACCTGAGTAGTTTCCAGCCATGTTTCTTTGGACAGCACCGATCATTTTCATTTTAGTGTCAATGTCTCTCATTCTTGCTTCGATGATTGCGGTTTCAGCGGAGACTACTCTCATTTCTTCTCCTTCGTCTTCATCGCCGTCATCGTCATCTACAGAAATGACCATAGCTTCTTCTTCAAAAGCACCAGGATCTTTTTCGATACATTCATTAATTTTTGCTTGAATAGCGCCAGTGTCTTCCACGTCAATCATGTCAACAACTTCTAATTGGTGTTGGAATCTGTCAATTCCATCTAATGGAATGTTTTCAACGAAAGGAATAGCTCCTGTAGCACCATTAATACTTTTCTTCTCAGGGTCACAACCATTTTCGTGTAAAGCTTTAAAACTTTGACCAGTAATGTGACCTTGTACTTCAGCACCTGATAAAATCAAAAATCTAATGTTAGGATTTGAAATAATGTTTGCAACTACCTTTTCTACCCCAAGATTTTCGGTTTTACATGGTCCTGCAATTGCTGAACCTTCTAATTCTCCTTCAATATGTGATGCAAGTGTAGTTACTGCTACAGGACTTTCTGGATCACCTACAATGTAATCTCCACTGATTACTGGCCAGCCTTCAGCTGGAGTTTTTTTATCTGCCATAATATCTTCCTCCTTTAATGAATTTTAATATTATAATTTCAACCACAAAGTACTGATTAATATTAATGCCTTTTCAACATATAAACTTGAGCATTTTTACACATCAAAATAACAAAAAAATTAAGATAAATAATAAATATTTCTAAAAAATTAGTTATAAACATGGATATTCAATTAAAATTTTATTAAAATTTTAAAAACTATTCATATAAAATTTTGCAAAATAATGAAAATAATACAGAAAAAAGCAAATTAAATACACATAAAAAAACAAATATACACTCATGAAACTAGGATTTTCAACATTATCA
>DAII01000003.1:1645-6358 GCA_002496065.1 Methanobrevibacter sp. UBA586 | reverse complement strand
TAAAATACAAACACTAACGACACATCATTGGTTGTTACTGTTTCATAATTCACTTATAGCTAATTTTAAGGAAACGTTTAAATGTAACCCCATAGAGCTAATTTTTAAATCCTTCAAATCCAAATATATTAATTATTGAAGATATAAAAATATACTTATTATAATGGAGGAAAATATATGTCAAAACCTGTAGTTGCAATTACAAGGCCTTATGATAGAGCTAATAAAGCTTGTGAGATTGTAAAGGAGCTTGGAGGGACTCCTATTCTTGCACCGACACTTGATCTGCAACCAGTAAATACAAAATCACTAAAAGAACTGGTTGGAAGAAAGGATGAGTTGGATTGGATTGTTTTCACATCCCCAACAACATTGAGTTCATTACAGGAGTTCTATCCGGAATTCCTAAAGACTCTTAACTGCAAGGTGGCCGTAATTGGAAACAAGACAGGTAGAATAGCTCGGGAGCACGGACTTGAAGTGGATTTGGTTCCAGAGGATTTCACTTCCGAGGGACTTGTTGAGGAATTTAAAAGACAGAACATCAGAAATCAAGTAATAGGAGTTCCAAGAACCTTATCTGCAAGACCAACACTTGTGGACGGACTGGAAGATTTGGACAATGAGGTAATTGTTGGGGAGGCCTACAGATCACTTTTCCCTATGGACAAGGTCAAGGTTGAAAAACTAATCCAGGACATGAAGGCAGGAAAAGTCGATGCAATAACCTTTACAAGCCCCCTTACAGTTGAAAACTTCTTCAAGATAGTTGTGGAGGAGGAAAGGATATCTAATTTGATGTCTGAGGACATTCTCACAGTAGCTATCGGACCTATTACAGGAAGAATCTTGGAAGAACATGACATTAGCTACATCTATCCCGACACCTATACGGTTAGAGATATGATGGAACTATTATTTAAGACATATAACGGTGAATAAAATGACAATGATTTGGCCACAGTACTTGAACAGTAACCTTACTCTTTCAGAAGGTCGTAAGGTATCTCTTGAATATGCAGTAAAAGACCCTACACTAAATGAAATATCAAGAGCCCTCAAAAGACTTGGAATAAATTGTACAGTTGAAAAAAACAAAGCATATCCGGGCAAATGGTATGAAAAGTCAGGACGCATCATAGCTGAAAGTGACAAGAACAAAAACGAACTTTTAAAGGAAATCTGCAACGAACTTAAAACCATGAAATGATAATATGGCAGAAAATGAACNNTAGACAAGACATAACTGAAGTTC
The DNA here is from genome assembly GCA_002496065.1 of Methanobrevibacter sp. UBA586. Lineage (GTDB taxonomy): Archaea > Methanobacteriota > Methanobacteria > Methanobacteriales > Methanobacteriaceae > Methanocatella. The sequence goes on along the minus strand of DAII01000003.1, from coordinate 5,103 downwards.
CTGAAAGCATGAAAACCCTCTATAGACAGGCAAAGAAGCTTATAGAGGAAAATAACAGTATAAAAATATACACCCACATAGACTGTGACGGATTGTGTTCCGGTGCGATACTTTCTCAGATTCTTGACAGACTTGGAAAGGAACATGAGATAGAATGGGTCAACCTCAATGAGCTTGATGATTTGAAAATAGAACATGACCTTACAATATTTTCTGATTTGGGTTCAGGTCAAGCTGTGGATAAAAACGCTAATGAAAACCATAGCATTATTATTCTGGATCACCATCCTCCCCTAAGGGAACTTGACTACAAGTCAAACTGCAACTACATAGAAATAAATCCCATACATCACAAAATTGACGGATCATTCTATGTCTGCGGAGGGGGACTGTGCTACCTTCTTGCAAAGGAGTTCGGATATAAGGATTTAAGTTGGATTGGAGTTCTCTCAGCAATCGGAGACATTCAAAACGGAAGAACCGGTAAACTGGAAGGATTAAATTCCGCAATTCTTAAAGATGCAGAAGACCAAGGATACATAGAGACAACAGGCGGAGATTTAAACATCTACGGAAGAAAAACCAGACCATTGTTTGTTGCCCTTTCATACTTCAGTGATGTTAAGATACCTATTACAGGAAGTCAGAACATAGCTAAAAAGGTTCTTAGAGACTTGGAAATAGACATGGAGGGCAGACGTACATTAAGTCAGCTGTCACAGGAGGAAAAGGGCAAGCTATTCAAATATCTTCTCAAGGAAATAACAATAAGAGTTCCACAAAGATATGTTAGATACATTCCCCAACTTCTTATCGGAGATGCATATGAATTGTTGTGTGAGGATGAGGGAACATTCTTAAGAGACATTAGTGAGTTTTCAACCGCAATGAACGCCTGTGGAAGAAACGAGTAATACAATGTNNACGAGAAATACAATGTGGCTCACAGGATTCTCAAAGGAGATAGAAACGAGGCTCTTGACTGTCTTGAGCAGATTAGTAAGGAACATAGAATGAGACTTGCAAAAAACATTGCAAAAGTGGAGGAGTCCATAATAGAACTTGAAAACCTCCAGTACTTTGACGGCAAGGACATGGCACCAAACATCGTAGGTACGGTTACAGGAATGATTTTGGGAAACGGAAACTGGAAAAAGCCTATAATCGGATTTGGAGAAGGTGACGACGATATGTTAAAGGTTTCCCTAAGATGCTCCAAGCTATTGTCATATGACGGTGTTCACTTCGGTAAGATAATAAGAGAGGTTTCCGAGGAGTTTGGAGGAAGCGGTGGAGGCCATTCCATGGCATGTGGTGCATACATACCTGTAGATAAAAAAGATGAATTCTTACAAAGCTTTGATAATAGACTAGAAGGACTGATAGAAAAATAAAAAAAAGGTGTTAATATGAAATCATTTAAGAAAAGAGGTGCATTGACACATTTTCAAATATTGAGTGAAATATGTAAACAGAATCCAAACTTGAAACAAAAAGATTTGGCTGAAAGTCTGGATATTACAATCCAAGCAGTATCTGAAAATATTAAAACATTGGTTGATGAGGGATACATAACCTCTAAAGATGGTCGTTCACCATATAAGATAACTCAAAAGGGAATAGACAAGGTCAAGAAAGATGCAATAATCCTAAGAAAATACAGCGATTCTGTTCTTGAAACAATGAATCATTTCAAGACAGTATGGCCTGCAATAGCTGCTGAAAAACTAAAGGAAGGAGAAAGTGTAGGTATCTATATGGAAGGAGGAATACTATACGCTTCCAAACAGCCAGCTAGTGCTACAGGAACAGTGCTGAAGGATGCTGAAAAAGGAAGGGATGTTGCTTTGGGAGGTCTTACAGGCCTTATTGACATGGAAATTGGTGAAGCCATTATCATTACCGTGCCAAACATCAAAAACGGCGGTTCCGAAGCCTGTGATTTGGAACTGATAAGAAACATATATGAAAACGGAACACAGCATGGAGGCTCTATTGACAAGGTAGCTATTGTTGGTACTGTTTCACGCTCAATAACAAATCAGCTAAACCTTCCTGTAGACATTGAGTTTGCAGCCGCCGCTGGAACTGCAAATGCCTGTAGAAAAGGTTTGAATGTTATGGTGCTCTCTGTTGGAGACATGACCAAAGCATTCATTCGTGAGCTGGAAGAGGAAAAAGTAAAATATAATATTATTGATGGTTTAAAATAGAGAGTCTAATCCTCTCTAACCATTTTTAAAAGAGCAGCTGCAACTTCCAGTGTGCTGTTGTTCTTTCTTGTAAATTTCTTAACGGCCTTAGTATAGTTCTTTAGGTCGTCTTTTTTTATGATGTTTTTAACCTCCTCAAAGATAAGGTTGTTCTTGATTTCATTCATCTCCTTATAGGAAGGAATTTGTTGTTTTTTGATGTTGGACTTGGTGACCTTTCGAATTGTTTCAAGCAGATTATGTTCCCTGCCATCTACAAAGGTAAATGCATAACCAATATTACCTGCCCTTGCTGTTCTTCCTATTCTGTGAACATAGTACTCAGGATTTTGAGGAACATCATAGTTAAATACTGCCTTGACGTTAGGTACATCTATTCCACGAGCAGCTACATCAGTAGCTACAAGGATTTCAATGTCTCCTCGTCTGAACTTGTTCATGACCTTATCACGAATCTTCTGCTTCATATCACCGTGGATTCCGTCAACTGAGTATCCTCTTCTCTTGAGATTGCGAACCACATTGTCAACTCTCTTTTTGGTATTACAGAAAACAAGTCCTAGATTTATATCATAAACATCGATAAGACGGGTCAAGTCATCAATTTTGTACTTGTCCTTGACGTTATAGTAGTATTCTGTGATTTCAGGAACTGTCATCTGTTTTGAATCTATCTTAAGGTGTTTTGGGTTTTTTTGATAAAACTTAGCTATTCTCTTTATTTCCTTTGGAATTGTAGCTGAGAAAAGTAATGTCTGTCTTTGTTTTGGAGTATGTCTCAATATCTGTTCGATGTCCTCCCTAAAACCCATGTCAAGCATTTCATCAGCTTCATCAAGAACAACAGTTTCGATTCCAATTAAGTCAAGAGTTCCCCTTTCAATGTGATCAAGAATACGTCCAGGAGTTCCAATTACAATGTGAACTCCCTTGTTTAAGACCCTAATCTGGCGTCCGATAGGCTGACCGCCGTAAACCGGAAGAATTTTGAGCTTTTTCATGTTTGAGGCCAGTTTTGATATCTCATTAGCTACCTGAATTGAAAGTTCACGGGTAGGGCATATTACAATGGCCTGAGGGGACTTGTCCTTGATAAAAATCTTTTCAAGAATAGGAATACCGAAAGCCACTGTCTTTCCAGTACCTGTCTGTGCCTGACCGATGATATCCTTTCCTTTCAAGGCTTCAGGTATTGTTAATTTTTGTATGGGAGTCGGTTCTTCAAATCCCATCTCCTTAACAGAC
>DAII01000003.1:1201-1636 GCA_002496065.1 Methanobrevibacter sp. UBA586 | reverse complement strand
GTAGTTACACTCATAAAAATCAATAATATATTAGTCTATAACAGTATAAAAAGATAATTTAAAAACGCTTCCTTCAATTAATTATTTCTTTTTTACAGAAATTCGCTACCTCACAGTTGTTTTGACATTATAACTCATCGAAGGACACATAATTCCCTTTCTAACATCATTATTCACTTCATTAATGNNATCTTCTTCGCTTTCATTAAAAACATTGTTAAGATAATCAGCTATTGATTGTTTTGCTAATTTTCAAGTCTTGCTTTTTTAATGATTAGAGAGATAACATCATCTTTTTAAAAAAATAGTTTATTATATCCTACGAACTTTTATATTTTAACCTTCAGGGGGTTTAATTAAAAGCTCATCACATGAGGTTAATTTAATTAAAAATTGCAGAAAAAAAAGAAATGAAGAAGTGCTATTTACCGATTT
>DAII01000003.1:0-1177 GCA_002496065.1 Methanobrevibacter sp. UBA586 | reverse complement strand
GGATCTCCTTCAAGGACGTCGTTGTTGTATGTGTATGCACGGGCTCTGCATCCACCGCAGATGTATCTTGACTCACATTCACCACAGTGTCCTTTAAGGTCATCTTTGTTTCTAAGACTTTTCAATAGCTCATTGTTGACCCAAAGGTCTTCCATGTCTGTTTCCTTAAGGTTTCCAAGTTTGAGAATATCGTCATGTGGGAAAAATACACATGGGTACATGTCTCCGTTAGGTTCAATGCTCATGTAGAATCTTCCAGCACCACAACCACCTACAAAATTAGCTAGTTCTTTCATTGCAGGGTTAGTGTATTCCGGATTGAAGAAATGAGTTGGAACCATGTTGTCATCATCTGTTTGGATGGATGTTGAAATATCCGCAAATTGTGGAGCAGTAGAGAGAATTTGCATTTCTCCTTTTTTGTTTTCAACATATATTTTTTTAAGAAGGTCGAATCTTTGCTCTGCAGTCAGGTCGAGCTCTGTAACCTCCTCTGCACATCCTGTTGGAATGAAGTTGTATAGCATGTACCAGTCCACACCAAGTTCACGCATGAAATCAATCATTTCATCGATTTCATTGATGTTGTTCTGTGTAACTGTTGTAGATACCTCTGTAAATACACCTAACTCATGGAAATTTTTAATAGAGTCAACAGCCCTTTGCCAGGAATTTGGAATTCGTCTGAATTCATCGTGAGTTTTAGGATCTCTTCCGTCAAGACTTATTTGTACGAACTGAAGACCTGCATCAGCGAATTTTTTGGCGTTTTCCATCTTACCTGTTTTGAAACCGTTTGTAGCCATGGAAACATACATTCCCCTTTCAGTTGCATGTTCAATAAATTCTAATATGTTTGGATGGATTGAAGGTTCACCACCTGAAAATGCAATAGATGTTACACCGAAATCAGCCAGTTTGTCGATTCCCTCATNNCTTACCTGCATTTTCGTAACAGTGAATACATCTGAAGTTACATGCTTTTGTAATGTTCCATACTATTTGGAAAGGTGCACCAGGTACAAATGGTTTTTCAATACCGAAACTTCCCATTCCTTTAATTACACTTACAAGACCTTTAGACCAGTATGGGTCTTGCATTGTTCTTTTGAATGCCTCTTCGGAGGTATTGAAACTTTTAAGTCCTCCTTTAATGATTAATTTCAACACTGGTAAA
>DAII01000009.1:15723-16370 GCA_002496065.1 Methanobrevibacter sp. UBA586 | reverse complement strand
TAGTTAACAAGATTGAATATATATTAAATTGTTTATCATTAAGTTGAGCTAAACATCCAATAGGCCATTGACATCCAACGCCCAACTCCTCTAACACAGCTCTTTCTCCAAATACTTCTTGCATTGAATTATAGTCATTTAATTTTGAAAATATCTCTTTTTTATCAGAATCTTTTCTAATCATAACTGCTATAGCCCCTTGACCGGCAGCCNNAGTAATGTAACTAGTTGGAAAGACTCCTTTAATGTATTGTGTTAAATTGAGTCTTTTAAGTCCCGCTTCAGCCATTATAGTAGCATCAAGCTCATTATTCATGACTTTTTTAATCCTAGTTTCAACATTTCCCCTTAACGGTTTTAGTTTGAAACCCTTTTTATAATGATTGCAGAATGCNNCAAGGTTGAACCTTTGTTGAGGTCGTCCCATGACTTGTTTGATATTAAAACGTCATTTGGGGATTCCCTTTTAGGAACAGCTATTATTTCAAGATCGTCATCTAATTCAGTAGGTAAATCCTTGAAACTATGTACTGTAAAGTCTACTTCTTCTTCAAGAAGAGCTTTATCAAGTTCCTTTGTAAACAAACCCTTTGAATCCATATTGTACAATTGTGACTGTGTTATCTTGTCTCCTTTTGTTTTTATGA
>DAII01000009.1:15475-15636 GCA_002496065.1 Methanobrevibacter sp. UBA586 | reverse complement strand
ATAAGAAAAATATTTTTTTGAAGTATTTCATAAATTATTTAAATTTTATTATATTATGTTTTTATAATTGATAACTTATAAGTTCTATGGTTTATTTAATAAATCAATTTAAAATTTTCCTTTTTTAAAAAATTAACTTTGATTGTTTTTTCATTTACTGA
>DAII01000009.1:5744-15434 GCA_002496065.1 Methanobrevibacter sp. UBA586 | reverse complement strand
AATTGCAAAATTGATTGCATCTTCATAATTTTCAATAAAAGTTGGTTTTTTGTTTAGTTTTTCACAGATATTCCTTCCAACTTCCCCAGTCAATATTAGATTCAAATCATCACATTTATTTAACAGGTCAGCTACTTTTTCCTCATCAATCTCTTCACAGGTTATTCCGTAATCTCCTCCGATTATTATATAATAATCCTTGGGATTTTTGAGCATATCAATNNCCTTGGTATTTATTCCAGGATTGATTTCTTCAATTATTTTTAGCTTTTCAACATTTCTGATGTTTGTTCTGCCTTTTATGCCACTGTAATTTTTCAAACCTTCAATTATTTTCTTTTCTGGAATTTCCAAGGTTAGACAGACGGTCACAACTCCCAAAATGTTTTCCACATGATGGGGTCCAATTGCGAATGCTTCAATCTTAAGATTACCTGAGCTTAAATTTCCTTTGACGGTTTTAAGGTCATTATAAACAATTTCAAATGATGTTTCATCAATATCGTAATCAATGTTCTGCCCATAGACAGTACATTCCTTATCATAGATTGAAAAAGTATTGATTTTGGATTTAAACTCTTCAGCCTCTTTTTCATAGAACTCATCTAGGGCTTCCTTTTGAATTACCACTTTTTTGCACCTGAAAATCTGTGATTTTGCAGTTTTTGCATCGCTTCTGTTTTTGGCAATCGGATAGTTCTCAACAATGTTTGTAAGCAATCCCACATCTCCAATACCAGTAACTCCAAGGGAACTTTCCAAAATCATGCTTTGGTATTTTACATAATCTGTAGTATCTCCCTTTCCACATCCAAGGTTGCATGCAGGATTGTCAATTCTATAGGCGAGATCTATGGCCTCCTTGATGTTTGCAGGGGTTATGCTTACATTTTTTTTAAGGGTGATGTCATAGCTATCTCTGACTTGGATTATTCCAAGACTACTGAGAATTAACGGATGGAGGTCTTTTAAAATCTCTTTTAACATGAATACGGAGCTGGTTTTCCCTTTGACTCCGGTGATTTCTATTATTGGCACTTTATCGTAATTTTTAGAAAAAGATTCCAGAAGGATTTTTACTCCTTCATGATGTGTAATAAAAGTATTCTTCTTGGAATTTATCCTACGAGCCATTTCATCATTGGAAAGAGGCAGGTGAACNNCTTCGCTATCTACATCTTCCAAATCAACCAGTTTTATATTTTTAAGATTTAATTTAATAAGTTCCTCTTCTTTCAAGGTGTTGTAAATGTCATGTAGGTATATATTTTCGTATTCCTTGAGTTTTGAAAACTCAATGGCGAGCTTGACTCCTCCATGTGTGGCATCCATAATCAGAACATCCATCATAAACACCTATGTTCGCTAGTGATTCCACCTTCATTTAATTTCTCTTTAACTTTTTTATAGAAGTATTTTTTAGATGTTCTAATGAAATAGGCGTTTTTCTCAGATTTCTTAAATTTGATTTCTTCTTCATATTCTGCTTCTTCGTTGTTCTGTCCGTCCATTACAAAAATAGCTTTTTTACCTTTTTTAAGAAGTCTTACGCTAATTTCACTTTTGTCGGATACTACAAAAGGTCTTACTCCAAGCTTGTAAGGGCAGATAGGAATGATAATGAAGGCTTCAAGTTTAGGATCAACAATAGGTCCTCCTGCTGACATGGAATATGCTGTAGAACCACTTGGTGTTGAAACGATTAATCCATCTGCTCTGAACTCCTCTATCACTTCCCCATCCACTTCAACTTCGAAATAAATCATTTTGGAAGGTCTGTCTGTCATTATAACAACTTCGTTCAATGCGGAATAGTGATGGTTTTCATGTGAAACGATAAGCTTGGACCTTTTTTCAATGAAGTAATCTCCTTTCAAAATCTTTTTAAGGGTTTTGAAGGTGTCCTTTACTTCAATTTCAGTTAAAAATCCTACGGTACCCATGTTTATTCCAAAAATCGGAATTTCCTTTTTCATTTTGCTCTGGGTTCTTAGAAGAGTTCCGTCCCCTCCAAGAATCATAATCATGTCGGAATCAAAGTCAGAGATTCTTTCGCTGATTAGATTGTAATTGACATCCAGTTTCAGGTTTTTAATCTGATCTGCAATTTCAGGTGCCTCTTTTCGTGTTTTTTCTATTATTTCGGGAAGATTTGGATCTTTCTTAAGTTCCTCTAGTATTTTGGCAAGTCCCTTTTCAATAACTACGGAAACACCGTTCATAAGAAGGTAGTTTATTATTTTTGCAGAATACAAAACTGATTTGTATTCATCCAAACGACTTACAATGGCAACCTCTCCAATAACATCTGCTCCATTGTCATTTAGAATGTTGATTATTTGGCTGTGGAGTATTTCATTGTTTGCAGCTACAACGATTGTCTTTTCATAGATGCTGAGCTTATTGTCAAGCTTTTCTCCGTATTTGTTTGTAATGATTCCTCCCGCTTCCTCAAGAATTAGTTTTGCAGCAGCTATGTCAAGTATTCTACTTCCTCTAAGGTCTAGAAATGCATCATATTTTCCGCTGGCCACATATGAAAGTTCTAATACTACGGAACCCAAAACACGCATCCTCCTTGCATTGTCCACAAGCTGTGAAGCGGTTATTGTGCTACTTTTGGTAAATCCTCCAAGTGTCATGTTGCTTATGTTGATTACATTAGAAGGACGAACTTTTTCATTGTTCAACCAGCTTCCCTTTCCCTTTTCAGCTTCAAAGAAGTTACCGTTACTGAAATTGCTTACAAATCCAAGTTCCACATCATCTAGAGTAGCCACCCTTCCGTCAGGTACATTTGCAATTGCCACGGATATTCCGTATGCTGGAATTCCCTTTACAGCATTGTTTGTACCGTCAAGGGGATCTATGAGAAATATGAATTTTGGTTTTTTATCCTTTGGGATGTCTGTTCTTCTAAGTTCGTGTGTAAGTGTGATGTTTTCCTTTTCTCCACATCCTAGTCTCAATTCACCTATTTCCTCACTTATCAAATATGAATAGTAAGGGGCGTTCTTTAGTATGTTTATTATTTTTTCCTCTGCAATTATGTCTATCAGGGAAGAAGGTGTTCCGTCGGCACCAATTTTTACCTGTTCTCCAGATTCGGGATTTCCCACATAAGGTCGAATGGATCTTCCAACCTCTTTTATTATTTCATATGTCAAATCAGAAGCTATTTTTTTATATTTTTCATCCATGCTACCGCCCACCTATTCAATTATGTCATCTTTTAAATAAACGACAGATGCGACTACGCTGCCTATTTCTTCAACTTCATGAGTTATATATTCAACAACAAGCTCTTTAATTTCTATGTTACGTTTTTCCATCATGTATTCTACCATATAAACGGCCTTGTTTACCAGTGCTTTAGAATCCTTATTTGTTCCCTTTGCCTCAACNNCCATTTTTTCTCCAATAGCTACTGCAACCACTGCAGTTATTTTATCTCCAGGATTATCAGATGTAACTGTTGATAAGACACAATTAACCATTGATCCTGGTTTTAAAGGAACTATGTCTTGAACCTCTGTATTTCCAGCAAGCATACTAGATACTTTAATTAAATTAACATCTCCTATTCCTGCATCTGTAAGAGCGTTATCAAAAGCATTTAATTTGGTTGGCCCTTCAGCTTTTCCTGATACTATAGCTATTNNGTTAAAATTATTTTATTTTGATTTTTAGCAGATTTTTGCCAAATATGAAAATCGAATACTTTAAATAAAAGACTAATTAAATATTATATTAATATAATCATTTGGATTGTATCAATTTAATATAAATCTTATTTTATTATGGAGGAAATGTTAATGTCAACAAAAGTTGTAGAAATTAAAACTTTAAAAGTCGGTAAATACATTGTTTTAGGCGGAGAAGCATCCAAAATCACTAGTTTACNNTGTTTAACTACTTCATCACCTGGTAAACACGGTGCAGCAAAAGCAAGATTAGAAGCTGTAGGTATTTTTGACAACCAAAAAAGAAGTATTGTAAAACCTGTAGATACTAAAGTAGATATTCCAATTATCGATAAAAGAGTAGGTCAAGTATTATCTATCCAAGGGAACAATGTACAATTGATGGATATGGAAAGTTACGATACTTTAGACTTAGAAATTCCAGAAGACTTAAAAGACCAAATTACCGAAGGTNNTACATCGTTGCATTAGGTAATATGAAAATAATGAGAACAAAATAATTATTTCAAATAATTATTTTACTTTTTTTTTTATTAGTGAGTCCCATGCTTTTCAATACTTACGAACCATGGAAATTCGCATTTTCAAAAAGCACATGCAGTATTGAAGATGCTGAAGATGGAGCATGGGGAATTATAGGGGTGCCTTTTGACAGCACAACATCATTTCATGGTGGTGCTCGTTTAGGTCCTTTTGTGGTTCGTGAAGCCTCATATGGCTTCGAAATGTTTAATATTGATTTCAATTCAAACATCAATGCTACTTTTTATGACTGTGGAGATTCTCATGTAATTCCTGGAAATTGTTCAAAAACTTTGGATATTGTCAAGTCCAACGTTGCTGAATTGCTTAAAAACAATATTTTTCCGATTATTATTGGTGGGGAACACAGTGTTAGTATTGGAGCAGTTGAAGCTCTTAAAACATACTATAAGGATTTGACAATTGTTCATTTGGATGCCCACAGAGATTTGGCTGATGATTTTATGGGTGAAAAATATTCTCATGGGACAGTCATGAAAAGAATCCATGAAATGGGAGTCAGTGAACTAATTCAAATAGGGATTAGGTCATCTTCCATTGAGGAGGATTCATTTGTAAAGAAATCTGACAATATTATTACATTTAAAAGTAGAGAGGTTGAAAACCATATAGACAACATCCTATACTATCTCTCTCAAATTGAAACTCCTATATATCTGTCTATTGACATGGATGTTCTGGATCCTTCAGTGGCTCCAAGTGTGGGAAATCCAACTCCTTTGGGCATTAAAATTAAGGATATTCAGGATATTATTGAATGTTTGTCAGTTAAAAATGTCGTTGGAATGGATGTTGTCGAAACAGCTACTGACAGATTAGGTGAAATAACAGCCATTGCAGCATCTAAGTTAATATATGATTTTTTAACAGTGATGTGATGTGATGAAACTTTCAAAATCACCTTTTTTAATATTGGTTCTTTTTATATCAGTTGCTGTAATACACTTTACCAAAACGGGAAATCCTTTCTTTTTGTTTAACTTTACATATATTGGTACTTGCATAGCCATTGGGATAATCTTGTTTCAGAATGATGTTAGTTATGGTAGAAATTTTGTAATTCTTGCAATCGGTTCCTATCTGCTGATTTTTTTGGGTCTGATTAAGCATGAAAACATTCTGATTTCAGGTTTTTGGTACTTCCTATTTTTAGGAGTGTTTGAGGCTGCTGTAATTCACTTTTTGGTAGCTAAAATTGCAGGTCCTTTTATTTTTGGAAGGGGATTTTGCGGATATGCCTGTTGGTTGGCAATGATTTTTGATCTATTGCCATATAAAAGGCCAAGAAAAGAGAGAAAACCATATGGTTATGTTAGATATGTAGTATTTTTGGCTGTATTGATGATTATTGTGGCTTTGTTCGTATTTGAAGTAACCAACAAGAATCAAATTCTGTTCTGGATGTTTATAGCAGGTAACATAATTTATTATGTTGTTGGAATAATCTTAGCATTGGCATTGAAGGACAATAGGGCATTTTGTAAATATGTCTGTCCTGTTGCCGTATTTATGAAACCAACTAGCTATTTTGCCCGTATTCGTGTAAAATGCGACGAGAAGAAATGCAATAACTGCAATAAGTGTCTGATTGTATGTCCTATGAATGTGGATATGTTGGACAATTCCAGAAAAAGGAAAAATGGAACAGAATGCATTCTTTGTGGACAATGCATAAAATCATGTAAAAAAGATGCAGTAAAGTTTTAAATTTTATGAATTATGTGGATTTTATACATGAAATAATTGTAGAGAATAAATGAATTTAACCGATAAAACAGATGAGTCAGTAGGTTTAAATAGAAACCTCAAAGTGAGAGCATATGTCTGTTAAGAAAGTCAGCGGATTTTCTTAGGTTGTTACTGATATTTTTATGTCCTGTGAGATGGTATTACTCATAAAATGATTGTAAGAATTAATCTTATTTTGATTTTAACGATGATTCTCCTAAAGTGTTGTCAGGTGGAAAAACCAAAACAGTTTCCTGTCATGAATATAGAACAACCATTGACAAAGGTGAGATTTCTGTTCCGGATATGGGAAAAAGATAAATGATACATTTTTAATTTTTGTCGACATGCACCAATATTTTTTTATAATATCAGTATAAATTATAAATATTTGATGTAATAACATATTATTTATTAATATAAAAGGAGCAAATTTTTTATGAATAAGAGAACTATTGAACTTTCTGGACATATTATTGATTCATTGGTGCTTACAAAGACAATGGGTCTAATTATGGACAAAGGTGGAGATTTTGATATATTGGAATTTGAAGTTGGAAAAAGAAAATCTGATATTAGTAGAGCTAAAATGTTGGTATCTGCTGACTCTCCCGATCAATTAAATGTAATTTTAGATGAATTATCCAGATTAGGTGCTTCTATATCAGAATTGAAAGAGGTTCAACTTGTGGCATCTACCAAGGATAAGGTTGCTCCCGAAGGATTTTACTCAACATCCAACCATACAACTCATGTTCTCTATAAGGGGAATTGGATTGTTGTAAACGATATTGAAATGGATTGTTTGATTTGTATTGATGAAGATGAAGGAAAGGCATTCTGCAAACCGTTAGGTGACGTCAAGGCGGGAGATTTAATCGTGGTAGGCCGTGAAGGTATTAAGGTCACACCTCCTCAAAGGGCAAGAGGCAAACAGGAATTGTTTGAGTTCATGAACAGTGATGTTTCTTCTGAAAAACCTTTGATGAATCTTATTCGTGGAATAGCTAAGGAAATGAAGGAAATCAAAGCTAAAGGGGGTAAAATAGGTATTGTTGGAGGGCCTGCAATTGTTCATACAGGTTCAGGAAAATACTTGGCAGCTCTTATTCGTGAAGGATATATCGATGCATTAATGGCTGGAAACGCTCTAGCTACTCATGATATCGAAAGCAATCTTTTTGGAACTTCCTTAGGTATTGAAGTGGAAACTGGAAATATCGTATCACACGGACACACTCACCATATGAGGGCTATTAACAAAATCAACAAATCAGGATCAATTAAGAATGCTGTGGAAGATGGAACTTTAAACGGTGGAATCATGTATGAATGTGTTAAAAATGATGTTCCTTATGTTTTGGCAGGTTCCATTCGTGATGACGGCCCACTTCCTGATGTAATAACTAATACGCTCAAATCTCAGGAACTGATGCGTGAACAGGCTCAACAACTTGACATGGTTATCATGATAGCTACCATGCTTCATTCAATAGCAATGGGTAACTTGCTCCCGTCACGTGTTAAAAGTATTTGTGTAGATATCAATCCTTCAACTGTTACAAAACTCTCAGACAGGGGTAGTGCTCAGGATGTTGGAATCGTAACTGATATTGGTACATTCCTACCACTTTTATACAATGCATTACATGAAGACGATGATTTAGATGAAATTTAAAGCTTATTATTTGGATGTGTTGTCTAATTCAATACATCCTGCTGAAATTTCTATTAAAAACTCTTTTTTTGATTCAGTCAGAATAGTCAGTGAAGAAAATTTCCAGCCCGACTTTGAGGGCATTGTTTTACCTGGTTTTATTGATGCTCATATTCATATTGAAAGTACTATGCTTACACCGGCTCAATTTGCCAAAATAGCTTTACGTCATGGTACTACTTCAGTTATAGCTGATCCTCATGAAATTGCCAATGTATTAGGTATCGAAGGGGTTGATTTCATGATTGAGAATGCTTCCCAAATACCTTTTGATTTTTATTTCACAGCTCCTTCTTGCGTTCCAGCAACAGTTTTTGAAACTTCTGGAGCTATTTTAAACCATGATGATGTTGAAATGCTATTGAAAAAGGATGAAATTGTTGCACTTGGGGAAATGATGAATTTTCCAGGAGTCATTGGAGAGGATAGTGAGGTTCTATCCAAAATAGATGCTGCCCGTAAACTTGAAATGCCTATTGATGGTCATGCCCCTTTGCTTTCTGGTGAAGATTTGGATAAATACATAGCATCATCTATAAGTACAGACCATGAATGCAGTCTTTTCAGTGAAGCTATTGAAAAAAAAGAAAAAGGCATGAAAATAATGGTGAGGGATGCATCATCTGCTAAAAATCTTGAGGCACTTTTTGATTTTTCCAATAGGGTTGGATACTGGAAAAATAAGGACAATTTCGGATATCTTCCAACTGAAGCACTTGAAAAGAATCTGTCCAGTCCGATTTTTGATTTTATAGTTAGCGATGACAAGCATGTGGGAGATCTTGTAAAGGGACATCTTAACAAATCCCTTAAAACAGCTAGAAATTTGGATTTGGACATATTTGAATTAATCAAGATGGTTACAATAGCTCCTGCCATGCATTATAAATTAAATTCAGGAGCAATTCTTCAAGGGATGAAAGCCAATTTTGTTTTGGTTGACAATTTGGATGATTTGAATGTTAAAAAAACTTATGTTGGTGGAGAACTGGTTTTTGATGGGAAAAATATTCTATTTGATGTTCCTGAAATTGAAAACATAAACAGTTTTGATGTAGATTACAAAGTTCCCTTTGATTTTGATGTGATATATGATGGGGATGAGGCTGCAGTCAATATCATAGAATGTTTCAATGGGGAACTAATAACAAAAAGAGTTGTGGATACTTTAAAAACGGAAAATCACGTTTTGCAGGCTGACACTGATAAGGACATTATAAAAATAGCCAATGTTGAAAGATATGGTGGGAATACTGTCGTCAACGGTTTCATAAAGGGTTTCAACCTCAAGGAAGGTGCTCTTGCAAGTTCAATAAGTCATGATTCACATAATATCCTTGTTGTAGGGATTAACAGTGAAGATATGGCAAATGCAGTTAATCTGGTTATTGAAAACAATGGGGGGATAGCTATTTCAAATAAAAATTATTCTAACTGTCTTCCACTTCCTGTAGCAGGGCTCAAGNNCACCAATGAAGACGTGTTTGATGTAGCTGAAACTGTTGAACAGCTGGAGGAAGCATTAAAATTATGGGGATGTGAACTTGACGCTCCATTTACAACACTTTCATTTATGGCATTGCTTGTGATTCCTTCATTAAAAATTTCAAACAAGGGACTTTTTGATGGGGATACTTTCTCTTTTACTGATTTGATTCTATAAATCATATCCCTTATTTTTTAAATCTTCAAGGATTAATCTGATGGCTTTTTTATCCTCTCTTGATCCTACCTTTGTGATTACTCTTTTTGCTTCATTCAAACGTTTCAAATAATAATTAGGATTTTCATCAATCTTTTTCAAGTTATATATGGTTTCAACAAGCAGATCCATTGCCCTGTTGATTGGTTTTCCCTCTTTGTTTTTCCTGATTTCGACTGCTTTGGCTTTTATGATGGATTTTTCACTTTTATTGACAGGGTCAATGTCCTTAATAACGCTTCTGATGCTTTCAACTTCACATTTAAAATAGCTATTTGCACATTTGAGACTGTTGG
>DAII01000009.1:3849-5700 GCA_002496065.1 Methanobrevibacter sp. UBA586 | reverse complement strand
TAAATTCATTTGTTTTCTTTATGTTTTTCAACGTATTGCTAGTATTGAAAATGCGACACATTACTGTGTTTTCATCCATGCAGATAACTCCTATGGGAGCGGAATTAGGCTTGCCATCATATTTTGTTGTGATTATGGTTTCATAGTGAATGCCTTTTTTCAATCCGAGTGTTGTCAAATCAATCATATATTTAATTATATCCTATAATCTATTTATATAAATAACTTACAAATATAATAACAATCTAGAGAGTGTGATTACTATGGATTATAAGATGTATGATGAAATGATGGAACAGCCAGATGCACTTAGAAAAACATTTGCGTCTGAATTTGAAAAAATGGACATTATTTCAAATAAAGTATCACAGGTCAATAAAGTTTATTTAATTGGTTGTGGAAGTTCAATTTCAACATGTTACAGCATTAGAGACGCCTTAAGAATGACAACCAATATGAACATTGAAGTTTTCACAGGATATGAATTTTTCTATAACAAAAAATTAAACAAGAATGAAAATACAATTGCTATTTTCACATCACAATCAGGTGAAACTGCAGATACTCTTGCGGCACTTGAAAAAGCTAATGATTATGGGGTTCCGACTGTTTCAATTTCTAATGAAAAAGACAGTTCAATGACAAAAAAGGCCACCTATCCAATCATAACTCAGGGAGGTAAGGAAACAGCAATTCTCGGAACAAAGACATACATCACCCAATTAGCTTGTCTTTATCAAATCTTATTCTCAGCATCCGATTATGAAAATAAGGATGAATTGCTTAATCAGTTAAGAGAGATGCCTGATTTGATTGAAGCATTGTTAAAGGATACTGAAGAGGACAATAAAAGACTGGCTAAGGAATATAAGGATGAGGACATTTTCTACTGTTTGGGAAGTGGTCCTAATTTCGGTCTTGCNNCTTGCATATAAGTTGGCTATGACCATGCTTATGGAAGGTGCAATAAAGCATGCCTGTCCTGTCTATGCTGCTGAATTTAGACATGGTTTGATTGAACGTGTAGAAAAAGATGTTCCAGTTATATTTTTGGATTCTGGCTTTGAATCTGATAAGATTACAGAAAAGGCCATTGAATTTTCAAAAGAGCTTGAACTAAAAATCATATTATATAGGTTGAAAGATTTGGCAGATGTAAATAAGCTATTGTCTCCATTTATTTTTGTTATTCCTTTGGAATGGTTTGTTTATTATTTGGCTCACTTCAACGGTGAAGATCCTGGATCCACACGCCATATTCCTAAAGTAAGGTATTAATTCCTATCTTTTTTCTTATTTTTTTTATTCGTCTTTAATTTTATCATTACTAATCATTATAAATCATAGGTGATTAATTAGATGATATAATCGTTACTCACTTCTCAATCTATGAGTTCTATATTTTGGTTGTATTCTCCTGCCGGAGAGTATGTTGTAAAAAAAGTAATTGAAGATTTGGAAAATAAAAAATAAATCTTCTTTTTTATTTTAGTTGTAATCCGTCATGATAGGCAGTTCCAACTCTTTCACCAAGAGTGTAATAGCCAAATGTAAACGGATCAAAAGCAATTGCATTTAATTTTGAAATANNTTTTTCCGTCAGTTAAAACTTCTTCATCTGCACACATGCCAACTACTTTTCCAATTATTGTGGCTCCATCAGTTTTGCTTTCTATTTCTGCAAGTTCACATTCCATACATACTGGAAACTCATTTACAATTGGAGCGTCTACATTTTCGGATTTTACAGCAGTCATTTTACTTTTTTCAAACTTATCTGGAGTATTGTTTCCGGAAACCACGCCAAAGTAATCGGCTTCCACAACATTTTCAGCATTTGCTATGCTGATT
>DAII01000009.1:0-3766 GCA_002496065.1 Methanobrevibacter sp. UBA586 | reverse complement strand
ATCATCATTATTATAAGTTGCAATCATCAAAACAGGCATTGGAAACACGCCCATTTTATTATCTAGCTGTTTTTTCATAATTTCACCTTATTTAAATAGGTATGATAAAATATGTGTTTAAAAAAATTTTAAAAATAGAAAAAAAATAGAATAATAAGATTATTCTACTGTAACTTTGTGTTTTGGAGTTTCAACTTTAGGAATGGTAATGATGGTTATACCNNCAGCTTTAATTGCGTGAATATCAATTTGATTATCAAAACTGATGCTTCTCATGCAGTCTCCTTCTTTCAATTCTTTAAGTAATAATTCTGCATCTTCATCGGTTTCGATTTCTTCAGCAAATTTTGGGAAATCTGCGTGGATGGTGATTTCGTAATCGCCAGCTTCAATTTTGATTTCTTCTTTGTTTAAGCCTGGTGTTGCTACTTTGATGTAGTAGTTTTTACCATCTTCAACAAGATCGATATCTAAACTTTCAAGTACAGATTTTTTGTAGTTGTTTACTTTGCTGTTGAATTTTTGTTGTGCACTTTTTACATTTACAAAGAATTCGTCTACACCTTTGGAAAGGTCAGTTGCTACTTTGTCAGCAAAGTTTTGTCCTTTGTCAATAGTTTCGTTTATTTTATCTTTTTTATCGTCGATTTTTTCATCAACTTTTTCTTTACCTGTATTGATTGCCTCACTCATTTTTTCTTGACCTTTATCAATTTTTTCATTGATTTTGTCTTGGGTTGATGAATTTTTTTCGATAGTATCTTTTTCACTCATGTTTTCAAACTCCTATTAATTAATTTTAATATTGATTGTGTTATTTTTATATATAAATCTATCTTTATTCTCTATTTATTTTCTCGATTTTATCTATGGTTTCATTAATCTTGTCTATGCCTTCACCTTCCATAGCTGAAATCAATATGCTGTCCTCAAATTCATCGATGTATTGTTGTATGTATTCATCCTCCTGAACTAGGTCCATTTTGTTGAATAAAGCTATGATTGGGATTTCGTTAAATACCTTTTCAATTTGCACAAACAGGTTGAATTGGCTTTCAAGAGTAAATCCGCAGGTTTCAGATACGTCAAATATAAATAGGATTGCATCAGCCAAATGTNNAAGCGTTTAACTCAATATCATTCATTTCAAGAACTGGCCTGTCCAAAAGTCCTGGAGTATCAATAATCTGGATTTCCTGCCAATGTCTCTCGGTATGTCCTATTTGAATACCTTTTGTGGTAAAGGGATAATTTGCCACTTGGGGATTGGCACCTGTAATCTGTCTGAGAAGGGTTGATTTACCTACATTTGGAAAACCAGCTATTACGATGGTTATTGCATTGAAATCAACTGTCGGCATGTTTCTTAGGTTTTGTTTTGCAAAATCCAAGAAATCAAGGTCCTTTTTAATTTTATTCACAACTGATGCTATTCTTCCATAAGCTTGCTTTTGAAACATTGATGCACGTTCTGAGGGATTGTTACGAATTTTACCTCCATATTCCTTTTCAAGTTGGGTTAAAATACCAAATGCCCAGTTAAGACCTCCTAAGGCTTGTTTCATGTCATCTATTCCAACGGTGATGTCAATGTAGTCCTGATAAAATTCAGGTAAATCTTCAATAATCGGAACGCTGTCAATAATTGATTTAAGTTTGTCTTTAATTACTTGACATGCTGTAATCACTCTTGTTTCTTCGATTTTTTTACCTTTTAAGTGTTTAGGGATTTTTTGAGTTCTCATCAAATCCGCATTTTTCTTTCCTCTTCTAAATCCTTTATCTAATAACTCATTAGGTGTAGGTATGGTTGGAATCATCATTTTTAATCACCTAAATACTTTTCCTTGGAATGTGTAAACATCACAACTGGCATCTAACCAGCTATCTGCACTTATTCCTGCTTTCATACAGGTATGTTCTAAAAATTCCTGAACATCCATATCATATTCAGTAGCTACTTGTGGAAGTAACAAACCTCTACTGTAACCTTTTTGGATAATAAGGCCATCACGACCAATTTCAATTGCTTCTAAATATTCTGATGGGGATTCAACTTCCAATATTTCAGGTTTTGAAAGGACTGTCACTTCAAAGGTTAATTCAGGATATTCTTCCAATGTTACTGGTGGGAATCTTGGATCTTCACATGCCGCAGCAATGGCCATGTCAATTGTCGCTTGAATTCCAGTTTCCAGGGGTTCTGGATATCCTATACATCCTCTTAATTCATTGTTTTTATTTAAGGTTACAAATATTCCCATTCTTTCCTTCAATTCTTCTGGACAATCTTCAGGTACTTCTATTTTTATATTTTTATCTAAATAAGCTAATGCTGATTCTTTTGCTATGCCTACTAAATATTGTCCGTTTTCTTCTGATATCATTTTTTTCATCTCCTATTGGCTTCCACCTACAAGTGCATTCATTATTCTGGTATGTGGGCCTCCATCACCGACATTTGCGGTCTGTCCGCCTTTACCACAATATCCTGCACTTAACTTGAAGTCGTTTCCAATTCCATCAACATTTTTAAGGGTTTCTAGAATGTTTCCTGAAAGTGAAACATCTCTAAGAGGGGTGGTTAACTCTCCATTATCAATTTTATAAGCTTCTGCTGCGTTAAATTGGAAAATCCCTTTTCCAGTATCTACTTGTCCGCCTCTTGAACCTTTAAGGTATATTCCATCCTTAATGTCTTCAATTAATTCATCGAAAGTTAGTTCTCCAGGTTGCAGGTAGGTGTTACTCATTCTTACAATCGGTTGGTCGGATATTGATGATCTTGCATTTCCAGATGATTTCATTCCTAATTTTCCAGCACTTTCTCTGGAGTTAAGAAGGCTTACGAGCTTACCGTCCTTTACAAGTTGATTTGGTTTGGTTTTAACACCTTCAGCATCGTATGCATAATATCCAAATCCGTCCTTTAAACTTGCATCATCAAAAATATTTACAATGTCTGATGCAATTTGTTCGCCCATTCTATCTTTTAAAATTGAATCATTTTGTAGAATCAAATCTCCTTCAACAGCATGTCCCAACGCTTCGTGGATAAATACTCCTGTTAAAAGGTTATCTGCTATAATTGGAAATTGTCCGGATGGTGCAGGTTTTGCACTTAACAATCTGATGGCTTTTTCTGATATTTCGCGTCCGAATTTCTCAATGTCCTCATCGGCCACAACTTCAAATCCCTTTACTCCACCAATGCTTCCATGACCGAATTGAATCATTTCACCGTTGCTTGCTGCTGAGTTAAGTGACATTATGGTGGATGTGGCTTTCTGTTCGATAATTGAACCTTCACTATTTAAGAACAGTGAACTGGATTCATTATCTGAATAGTTAACAGTGATACTGGCTACTTCTCCAAAATTAGCTGCATTATATGCATCAAGCATTACCTCTTTTTTCTCTTCAACGCTTACATCGGAAACAGGTATTTTAACGTCTGTTTCAACCTTGTCCTGAACAATCTCATTTTCTGCAAGTTCTACTTCTCCTGTAAGGGAATTTGATAATTTTATTGATGTTTCAGCAATTTTATCTAATTTTGAGAAATCATTTTNNAAAACCCTTATTCTTACTCCAAATTGGTTTCCTGTTTTTATTTCGTCAATATCTCCATCTTTCATTACAAGGCCTGTACTATTGCCTTTTCCTACTCTTATATCTACATAGTCTACTTTGGGGATAGTTTTTGCAATTACCTTTTGGCATAAATCTATGTATTCCTCCATGCTTTCACCTATTCTAATAAATG